>JALVWV010000026.1 GCA_027023145.1 Campylobacteraceae bacterium
GCAGAGCCTCGTGGGTGGTGATAGGAGGGATGAGATTGGGCATGATGATGGCACCGGCGAAGTGTTGGGCGCTCAGAGGGGCGACAGTCTGGAGCATGTCACCGTCTCGCAGATGAAGGTGCATGTCGAGGGGGGAGTGGAGGATCATAGGGGCGACCTTGTGAATTTATATAATGTAAGTATAGCGGGGGAATTAGGAATTAGGGATTAGGAATTAGGAATTGTTTGTAAAATAATGAAAAATGAAAGGTGAAAAATGAAAATGCGTAACGCGTAATACTGCTATATGGTTTTTACAACAAGATATTTCCCCTTTCCTTGCGGTATCAACCAGAAAACAACCTGTTCGATTTTTGGAGGTACACAAGGAACTCTACATATATTGGGGCGCCACCGAACGACTGGATAATCGATTCCGCCGGGGAAGAGCTGGTTGCAGCGGAGGATGCGGAGGGTACTGGCACTCAGCGCGCGGTGGGGGGTGTTGAAAGCAAACTGCCATTTGGCGTATTCGGAACAGGTGGGGTAGTAGCGGCAAGAGCCCGGGAGCATACGGGAGATGTATTGGTAGGCTTCGATGGGGGCGATGAAGAAGCGTTTGAAGTTTGGTGATGTCATGGGTGATAGGATTCCATAGCGAGTTTAAATGCCTCTTCAATTCTCATACTCTCTCCATTGCTTGTTTGGAGGCAGGGTTTCAGTCCTGCACGACGGGACTGAAGTCCCTGCTCCTGATATAGGATATTTTATTGTAGCACATCAATGCTTCCTCCTTAAAACATACGCTGGGCTCATATTGGTCGCGTGGTAGATCGTCGTGCCGTATTTTCGGACATAATATTCCAGCAGGAGGCGTTGGAATGTCGGTTCGATCGAGGGGACAAACCACGCATTGTTGCTTGTGACGATCATGTGACGGGGGTGGTCGGCGTAGAGGGTTTCGCTGGTGGCCTCGTAGCAGATGGCATTGCGGTAGGATTTGCCTTGAATATTCCAGTCAGTGGGTTGGGTAGAGGCGGTGTAGTCGATGGCGCCATCGAAAAAAATCTGGTTGACCCACCGGCTGGCAAACTCAGGCAGGGGGTTGGCTTCCCCGAAAGGGACAAGCACGACTTTGTTGGCGACGATGTAGCGACCCCGGTGGAACAGATAGGTGGAGTTGCGATGGGTGGTGCCGTCGAAATAGAGGGCACCGATAATGATGTCGATATGCTGTGAGCGAGTCATCAATGCTCCGAGTGTATCTGGTCGGCGATTGAGAAAGAAGGGAAAAACAGACTCGGGAAAGATAATGGTGGAATAGCCTTGTTGGATTGCCTGATCCATGTTTTTCAGTGCCTGGTCGATATGCTCAGGGATTTTGTCCGGGTTCCATTTGTCGGCAATGGTGGTGTGGGTGGTAATGAGTTTGAAGGTGTGGGAAGGGTCGGTAGCGTACCGTTCAACATGGACGGAAGAATATGCCAGAATGGAGATCAGGAGAAAAAGGGGCTGTCGGCGCCAGATGGTGATGACGATGGCAGCAAGGATAAGAGCAAACTGCCATTTAGCAACCCCAAGATAGCTGTGGACGAAGATCAGTTCGGGTTTGAACCAGTCGAATCCGAGAGGATGAAGGTAGCTGATACTCAGAAGCGCGAGGCTTCTGAGTGTCAGAGTGAGAAGTGAGAAGTGAGAAGTGAGAAGTTTTGGTTCGCGTAGGGTGTGCAATTGCACACCATCCGGTTTGTTTTTTGATGAAAGATGAAAAACGAAAGATGAAAAATAAAAAGGAATTTTTTCAGCGAGATAGGCAATGATCCAGAATATGAAACCATATATAAGGGCAACACCAAGGACGGCAATCGGAATGAGCCAGCTAAGATGGTAGTAGTAGAAACTCACGCCGATCCACCAAAACCATAACATTCCGATAAAAAACCCACTCCAGAACCAGGTAGTGCGGTCGGTACCGAGGAGGAGAGTCAAAAAAAGAAGCCCGGCGAAGGTGGTGATAATCCGCAGATCCCATTCTGCCCATGCTGCGTAGAGCCATACCGAACCCAACAATGCGATGAACAAGCCTGCTGTTAGAGCTGAAGTGGTAAAATGTTTGCTAATTTTCATAAAAAGGATATCCTATGTCACAAGGGATGGCTCAATTTTTACCCCTCATTCTGCTCTTTGCGATCTTTTACTTCCTGATCATCAGACCGCAACAAAAACAACAAAAAGCCCACAAAGCGATGCTCGAAGCGCTGACCAAAGGGGACAAGATTGTCACCAACGGTGGCTTGATGGTGGAGATTGTCAAGGTCGAAGAGGATTTTATCAAAATCAAACTGAGTGATGGTGCCGTCGCCAAACTCGACCGTGCCTACGTTGCACGCAAACTTGACGCGTAAGGAAGCAGTGCAATGTTAAGTCGATTGAATTACCGTGTGGTGATTTTCATTTTTGCTTTGATCTTCGGGGTGGTGTTTTCGATCCCGTCGCTGGTGCAGAGTGAGAGTGGCAAGAAGATCACGCTGGGGCTTGATCTCCAGGGAGGATTGCACATGCTGCTCGGGGTCAAGAGCGATGAGGCGATCAAATCGCGCATCAAAGCGATTGCCGGAAGCGTAAAATTTCTTCTTGATGACAATGATATGGTGATGGATGATTTGCGGGTCGAGGGCAGTTCGGTTCGTTTCAAGCTCCTAGATGAAGACGATATCCCCAAAGCAAAGGCGCTGCTGACCAAAGAGTTGCAGGGGACAACGCTGGCGGTCAATGGAGCGGATTTTACGGTCACGCTGACCCCTGAAGAGATCGTCCGTACCAAGAAAAATGCGATCACGCAGGCGGTGGACACGATCCGGAACCGACTCGACCAGTTTGGTCTGGCCGAACCGACGGTCGCCCAGCAGGGAACGGATAAGATTCTTGTCGAAGTACCGGGGATCAAAACCTCGGCCGATGAACAGCGCATCCGTGAACTGATCGCCCGGGCAGCGCATCTACAAATGATGGCGGTGGACGAAGATCGTGCGGCACGTGTGTACACGATGAACCCTGCCGAAGTCAAAAAATTCCGAGACGTAATCCTCCCCGATGTCAAAGAAGCATCCAAAAAATACCTTCTGCATCAAATCCCGATCCTCGACGGCTCCATGTTGACCGATGCCAAAGTGGGCTTCGATCGCAACAATCAGCCGGTGATCAACTTTGTCCTCAACGGTGAAGGTGCCCGGATCTTCGGCGACTTTTCCGGCAAGAGTGTCGGGAAGCGGATGGCGATCGTGCTGGATGACAAAGTGTATTCTGCACCGGTGATCCGGGAGCGGATCGGAGGAGGTCGGGGACAAATCTCGGGGAACTTTACCCTCAATGAAGCCAACGACGTTGCCATCGCGCTGCGTTCCGGTGCCCTGCTTGCCCCGGTCTATGTGATGGAGAAGCGAAGCGTCGGCCCCAGCCTCGGGGCGGACAGCATCAAGGCCAGTACCATGGCATTAGCACTTGGTTTTGTTCTGGTTGTTATCTTTATGATCCTTTACTACGGTTATGCCGGGTTGATTGCGGATATCGCGCTGATTGGCAACCTTTTCCTGATCCTCGCTGTTATGGCACTCTTCGGTGCGACCCTGACCCTGCCGGGGATGGCAGGGATCGTCCTGACGGTGGGGATGGCAGTGGATGCTAACGTCATCATCAACGAACGGATCCGGGAATTGCTCTATGCGGGGAAATCGATCCCTAAAGCGATCGAAGATGGCTACGATAATGCCTTTACGGCGATCTGGGATGCCAATATCACGACCTTGATCTCTTCGATTGTGTTGTACGCATATGGTACGGGACCGATCAAAGGATTTGCCTTGACCATGAGTATCGGCATTCTTGCCTCGATGCTGACGGCGATCCTCGGGACGCATGGGCTGTATCAGATGCTTTTGCCCGGTATCACGCGTGACAAGCTTGGTCGCTGGTTCGGTATCAAGACAGAGGGGGCAAAATAATGGAAATGTTTCACTACAAAAAACCGATTGACTTCATGGGCGCCAGTCGCAAGTTTGGTTTGCTTTCGCTGGTACTTGTCCTCCTCTCCTGGGGGCTGCTGTTTACCAAAGGGTTCAACTACGGTATCGACTTTGCCGGGGGAACGCTGATCCAAGTTAAATATGACACAAAAGCGCCGATTACAAAGGTACGAGAAGTCCTCAAAACTAACCCGGCATTCAAAGGCGCCAATGTTACGTTCTTCGGCAACGATCATGAGATTGTCATCCGCACCAAGACCAGCTCCAAAGTCGTAGGCAAAGATGTCGGCGATGAGGTGCGAACGTTGCTCAAAGATACGGGTAAATTTAAAATACGGCGAGTCGATATGGTCGGCCCCAAGATTGGCGATGAGCTGCGCACCAAAGGGCTTATGGCAATGTTTCTTGCTATCGCTGGCATCCTCATCTACGTTTCGTTCCGATTTGAGTGGCGTTTTGCTGTAGCGTCGGTGTTGGCACTGGTGCATGACGTAAGTATTGCCTCGGGAGCGATTGCGCTCTTTGGAGTCGAAGTCAATCTGGATACCCTGGCGGCCATTCTGACCTTGCTCGGGTACTCACTCAACGACACGATTATTGTCTTTGACCGGATACGGGAAGGAATTCGTAAGATCAAAGATCCTGATCTGGCAGGGATTATCAATGAGTCGATCACCCGTACCCTCTCC
>JALVWV010000027.1 GCA_027023145.1 Campylobacteraceae bacterium
CTATCATGGGCAGTATCGCTGTTGAGGCCACCGGCGGCAATAAATTGTGGCTTGTATTTTTAGAGTATTTTGCTATTATTCAGTGCGCAGTATTATTCATGTCAAGGAGCAGAGCATGCACAAAACACTTTTGCTGGTATTATTCTCTTTTTTGGTTGTTGGGTGCGGTGGAAGCGGTGAGGGAAGTCAGGATGAAAAGAGCCTGAAGGAGTATTTCTCCAAAATAGAACTCTACCGTGTATGTACGGATCAGGATGAAGGGCTCCATGATGAACTGAATATGAATGAGGCGGGGGATAGTGTCGCCCTGTGGACGGTTCGTGAAGCGGATGATTTTCTGGAAGCAAACTATGAGTATGGCTTGAAGATCGGTACTGATCGTGTCACACTGACCAATGACGAAGGTGTTGAAAATGAGTGCCTTGTCGTCCGCAAAACCGGTGCGACGCAGTTCCAGTGTGATGTCAGTGGGACATCGGACTGGTACCATACGCTGGCAAATGCTAAAAGGAACCCCGGAGAAAACTGCAAGGTTTTTTAGGAAAGAACCAAGGAGTACTTCTCATGATGATTTGTGGGTAGCTGCGTTACAATACACGTCACATAAGACAAGGATCATCATGAACAAAATCGAAACGATGCTGCGGCTTCAGCAGGAGCTGAACGATGCAACCAATGGAACCGGATGGGAGAAGGGTGTCACCCGAAATGGTAAGCGAATCGATTGGCGGCGGTGCATCTGGCTTGAGGCGGCGGAGCTGGTGGAGAGTTATCCGTGGAAGCACTGGAAGAGCATCGATGCGAAACCGGACTATGGCAACATCAAAATCGAGACGGTGGATATTTGGCATTTTGTGATGAGCGAAGCGCTGCGGGTATATGCGATCGAAAATCTCGGCGGGATCGGAGAGCTTGCTGCGGCGATGACATCGACTAAGGCGTATCGAGCGTTTGAGACCGGAGTGAAGGAAGAGGTGCGGGATCACTACGATGAAATCGCGCAGGTGGAGATGCTGGTTGGGATGCTTTTTGGCTCAGCGACGGTCGAGGAGTGGACGGCGCAGTTTTATCGGGTAGCATTGCAATCTAGACTCGATCTCGATGCACTGTACCGGCTCTATGTCGGCAAGAATATCCTCAACCGCTTTCGTCAGGATCACGGGTACAAAGAGGGAACCTACCGGAAAATATGGGGAGGGGAGGAGGACAATGTCGTCATGCAACGTCTCCTCGAGGCAGAAGAGGCGCTGAGCCCCGAAGCGCTTTATGCTGCACTTAAGAAAGCTTATCCGTCAGACCAGACTTCGAACGATTAGCCCAGCTTGCCATATTGCATCAGGAGGTGGGACTTCAGTCCTGCAGTGCAGGGCTGAAGCCCCACTCCCATGTGTGATGCATATCTGAAGAGATTTGGCTTAGAGTGACTTGCGCAGGAGGACAGTGACAGTCTCGGAATTTGTGACAGTAATTTTGCGGGCGATACGGATATGTTTGCCTCCACACGCATTGCACGTAACGGTTCCGACGACGTAATATCGACCGTCTGGGACACCATAAAAGGCAAAGTGGCCACTGGAATCGGAAGCGGTAAACTTGAGATAGTTGAACAGGCGGGGATCGGATTTACCCATTTTGTGCCCGCCGAGATAACTCTCTCGGTACCATTGATTGGAATAGCTTGTGACTGGATTGAGGTAGAGTTTGGTTTGTTGCCCTGGGATTTCATGACCGTTATAGAGGATGGAGATGATGCCCTTGACTGTCCCTTCACCATTGGTTTTGAGTCGCTGGTACTCATCGACCGGGAAGGGGATTCGTTTGATGACAATCTTTTCAGAGCGGACACCGTCGTTGACTCCGTCGACATTGACAGTGCCATTGTGGGATCGATTGGCGGAAGATGTACCATTGCCCGTGAGGAAAGGCAATTCATAATGGGCGCATCCGTTTAGAACCATGAGCATGAATAGCACTGAAAAAATCTTTATAGTCTTAATACGCATACGTATCCTTCTGGCTGAATTATTTTTGGTTAATTATACTGTAAGATGATTAACCTATGCTATCATTTCCCAAGGCAGAAATCCCCGAACATCCGGTCGAGCATCTGGTCGTTTTCGTAAGGGTGGGTGAGGGTGCCGATGTGTGCAATCGCTTCGCGTAAGTGGTAGCTGAACAGTTCAAGCTCTCCGTGCATAAGAGGCTCGATTGCTGCATGGATGGCACGACGGGTCGCTTCGACGGCTTCGATCTGGCGTTCGGTGGTGAGGAGAAGCTCGTCGCTGCTGCCGAGGGCATCGAGGTGGGCTTGGAGGGTGGTGATGAGGTGGTTAAAATCATGGGTAGCACTGATGGTAAGGGGTTCCCATTTGGTGAGGGGTTTGGTGTCAAGGTGCCGGGGCAGGTCGCTTTTGTTGATCGCGGTGAGGATCGTCGCGTCGGGACGAGTCTCCAGCAGGGTAAGGATACGATCATCCTCTTCCTCCCAGGGGCGGCTGCCGTCGAAGAGAGCGAGGATGACGTCGGCCTCTTCGACGGAGGCAAGTGAACGCTCTACACCGATCCGCTCGATGGTGTCCTCAGAGGATCGGATCCCGGCAGTGTCAATGAGACGAATGATGTGTGAACCGATCCGCAGGGAGGCTTCGATGGTGTCGCGAGTGGTACCGGCGATATCGCTGACGATGGCACGGTCGTCATCGAGGAGGGCATTGAGGAGGGAGCTTTTTCCGACGTTGGGCTTACCGATGATGGCGACACGGAATCCCTCGATGAGGCCGCGTCGGCGTCGACTGCTCTCAACAATGTGTAGGATTGAAGTACTCAGCCCCTCGAGTTGGTGAGTGAGTCCGTTGAGGACATCATCCGGGACATCTTCGGCGTAGTCGATCATCACTTCCGAGTGGGCAAGGGCTCTCAGCAGGCTTTCTCGGATATCGGTGACAAATCGCCCCAGCTCCCCCCGAAGCTGACGGGCGAGGATCCGGGCGGCATCGACGCTCTGGGCTTCGATGAGTCGGGCGATCGCTTCGGCTTTGCTGAGGTCAATTTTGCCGTTGAGAAAGGCGCGTTTGCTGAATTCTCCCGGCTCAGCGAGGCGGGCACCGTGGGCAAGGGTGGTGCGAAGGATAGTCTCGGCGACGATCTGCCCTCCGTGGCATTGAAACTCCACGATCGGTTCCCCGGTGAAGCTGCGCGGGGCGGCAAAATGGAGGACGATCGCTTGGTCGATCAGTGCCCCTTCGGCATCGTAAAGAGAGGTGAGGTCGGCCTGGCGGGGGACGTAAGAGGCATGAGGAGCGATGGAGCGGGCGATGGTAAGCGCTTCGGAGCCGCTGAGTCGTACGATGGCGATGGAGCCGACACCACCTGCAGTGGCGATGGCAGCAATGGTAGCGCTCATGAACGCTTGTTGAACTCGTTGATGAGGATGTAGCGTTCGCCTTGTTTGGTGCGTTTGATGGCGACGTATTTGTGGGGAAACTCTTCGCGCAGCTGTTCGAGAGCGATCTGGACGAGGATTCCATCCAGCGGGCGGGTTTTGCCCCAGCCGTTCTGGTGGACGTGCTCGATGACCGGTTGGATGTAGTTGCGGATCATCTCCTGCTGGGAGGCGAGGAACTGGGCGATCTCGAGTTTGATGTAGAGACCGTATTTGTTGTGAATCCAGTTGTAGAGGAGGTAGGAGAGGGCGTTGTAGCGGTACCCCTCTTTTCCGATGAGCAGGGCGGCATCTTCGCCGTCGATGAAGATGTACGCCGTGCCGTCAATGACGTCCACTTCGACGGTGTCGATGTCGAAGCACGCCGAGCGTATCAGAGTGCCGAGACGCTCTTCGATGGTGATGCTCAGTTCCTGGTTTGAGAGAGCGGGTTTGGTCTCTTCAACAGTTTCGACCATCGATTTATCCTGTTTCTTCTCCCCATCGTCGAAGAAACCATTCAGGATTACCGATTCACTTTCAGAAGTTTTTGGAGCGGTGGAGGTTTCCTTCTTTGGGGCTTGTGTTGAGGTAGGGGAAGGCGCTTCCTCTTTGGGAGATTGGGCAGGGTGCTCCTTTTTGCTCTGGGGTTTTTGAGCCATTGGTTGTCTATCGGAATGCTTGGGGGTAGAGGGTTCTTCGGTGCGGCTGTGGGTACGACAGGCGGCGACGATCACGGCGTTTTTGGCGCCGATCCCGAGGAAACCGCTACTGGGGTGCTGGACGATTTCGTATTCGAGATCGGTGACCGAACAGTCAAAAATATTCGCGGCTTTTGCGTAGGCTTCTTCGAGTGTTTTTGCTTCAATTTTTTTCATGGATAGTCCTTAAATTATTTCAAATGTTTTTATGCTTCGTTGTGTGCCTTGGTTTTGGCTTTGTGCTTGTCGTAGGCACGGTTGATGATGAGTTGCTGTCCGATAGAGAGCAGGTTGTTGGTCAGCCAGTAGAGCACCAGTCCTGCCGGGAAGGTCAGGAAGAAAAAGGTCATGATCACGGGGAACCACTGGAAGATCTTCTGCTGCATAGGATCGGTCATGGTACTGGGCTGGAGTTTTTGCATCAGCCACATGCTCGCTCCCATCAAAACCGGCAACACATAGATAGGGTCTTTGTCGGCGAGATTGGTGATCCAGCCGATCCAAGGAGCTCCCTGGAGTTCATCGGCGTTGAGCAAGACCCGGTAGAGGGCAAAGAAGACCGGGATCTGCAAGAGCATCGGAAGACAGCCACCCATCGGGTTGGCACCGTGCTTTTTGTAGAGTGCCATGGTCTGCTGGTTGAGTTTGGCCGGGTCGCCCTTGTACTTCTCTTTGAGCTCTTTCATCTTGGGGGCGAGCTCTTTCATCTTGTTCATCGACATCATCCCTTTGTAGGAGAGGGGGAAGAGGATAAGCTTGACGAGGATCGTAAAGAGAACAATCGCCCAACCCCAGTTGCCGACATAATCATGGATCCAGACCATGACTTTGAAGAAGGGACGCGAGAGGAAGGTAAACCATCCGAATTCGATCGCATCCGTCAATTGAGGGTTGAGTTTTTGGAGGGTTCGGTACTCTTTTGGGCCGAGATAACCGTGGAGTTTGAGATCCCCTTTTCCGGCGACGAAGGGGAGGGGGTTTTGGTTGGCTTCTGGAGTAAGCGTAGCTGGGAGAGGTGCATCAAAACGGTAGAAAAGCGACGCAGCATATCGATCAAAAGCAGAGACGATAGTGGCATCCGGGATGGTCACTGTTTTGTCGGCTTTGCCGTCTTCAACGGTAGTGCTGACCCCTTTGCTGTCCCGGATCATCGCGCCGCGTACCAGCATATACCGGGCATGGTCGGCTTCGGGTCGGTGACCCGGTGTGACGAAAAAGTCGGTGGGTTTGTCGGTGTGGATATCGAGGTCATAGTGACCGTCAGGATAGATGGTCAGTTTTTTGGTGACGGTTGTACCGCTCAATGCTTGGGTCAAAGTCAAAGTTTGAGGTGTATCTGTTATGGTTATTTTCGAAGCCGAAGCGGTGTAGGGCTTTTGGAAGGCTTCTACATTGAGTGCGGTATTGACGAAGCGCACTTCGAGCGGTTTGACCTGTTTGGGATCAAACAACTCGAGTGTTTTGCCCTCTTTGGTTTGGTATTTTTTTTCAAGGAGTTTAGCGCTGGAGATCCGACCGAAGGTATCGATCGTCCAAACGAAATCTTTGGCCTGGATCGTGGCGATTGATTTTTCTTGGGTTTGGGTGGACGCCCGAGTTGTTTGTGCCGGGGTTGTCGGTTTGGCTGTGCCAGTGACTGGGGTGCTTGGTGCCTTCGGTGAAGCAGAAAGGGTTGAGGTCTGAGCGGTGGCGGGTGCCGACGTTGACGAGGCATTGGTCTCATGGGGGGCTGGTTTGACCTGAGGAAAGAGGTAACTGAATCCAAACAGGATCGCAAACGAAAGGATGAGGGCAAGCATGAGCCGCTTATTGAGGTCTTGTTGTTCCAAGGGTAGCCTTTAATGCTCTATAGATTTTGTGGTAAATTAGGGTTAGGATTATACCGATGTTTTGCTTAGACGTTGTTCGCTGTGTGGGGGATATTTTTTAGAAGAGTTCCTGCCCGTTTGAGTGCCAGTTTGAATGCGTGGGATCTCTCTGAAGGATCATGTGTCAAGAGGGGTGCTTTGGCAACAAAGACATAGTGTCCGGGGGAAAGCGAATCGATATGCATAAGGAAATGGGCACGCAGGAGACGTTTGGCGCGGGTACGCTTGACGGCATTGCCCACCTTTTTTCCGGCGACAAATCCTACACGATACTGGGAGGGATCGTGACGGTAAAAGAGGACAAAGAGAGGGGTATGCCACGTTTTGGTGGCACGCTTGTAGACCGCATCAAACTCACGGGAGTTTCGCAGGCGGTCGAAGTGTTTTATACGGCCAATCGCTTCCGTCCTTTAGCACGACGTGCGTTGATGACTTTGCGACCGTTTTTGGTCTTCATACGCGCACGGAAACCGTGGGTACGTTTGCGGGGGGTATTATGGGGTTGATAGGTTCGTTTCATCGGGAAGTTCCTTGTAGTATAGCCTGTACGCAGGCTGATTTAGCTCGCAATAGTATCGAAAGTGTGCTTAGGGGAGGGTGAAGAGGATTAGAAATTAGAAATTAGAAGGTAGAAATTTTGGATCTCGTAGGGGCAGACCCGTGTGTCTGCCCTGTGTCGATCCTACTTATATCGGTCGCGTCTCCCCATGTCCGTAAATCTTATATTTATACGTGGTCAACTCGTTGATCCCCATGGGTCCTCGGGCGTGAAGTTTGTTGGTGGAGATGCCTACTTCAGCACCGAAGCCAAACTGCCCACCATCGGTGAACTGGGTACTGGCGTTGAGGTAGGCGCAGGCTGAGTCGACGGTATTGAGGAAGATCTCAGCGGTGGTGTGGTTTTCGGTGATAATCGCATCGGAGTGTCCCGAGCCGTGGCGGGCGATGTGGTCGGTGGCTTCGTCGACACCGGAGACGATTTTGATCGAGAGGATGTTGTCGAGATACTCAGTATCCCAGTCCTCGTCGGTTGCAGGTTTGATGTCGATAATCTCCCGAGTTCTTTTGCAGCCACGAAGCTCGGTGCCTTTGGCATCAAATTCAGTCTTGAGAAGCGGCAGGATTGTAGGGGCGATGGCTGCGTCCACAAGAAGGGTCTCCATCGCGCCGCAGATGCCGGGGCGCCGGGTTTTGGCATTGAGGCTGACGCGGAGGGCTTTGTTGGTGTCGGCATCGCGGTCGATGTAGGTGTGGCAGAGTCCTTTGTCGTGCTTGATGACCGGGACGGTGGCGTTTTGGGAGACGTAGCGGATGAGGGCTTCTCCGCCCCGGGGGATGATGAGATCGACATACGCGTCTTGTTTGATCAGTTGGGCGACTCCTTCGCGGGAGCTGTCGGGCAGCAGGGCGATCGCTTCGCGGGGGAGGTCGTGCGCTGCGAGGATACCCTGGAGGATATCGGCGATGGCACGATTGGAGTGCTCGGCCTCTTTGCCCCCTTTGAGGATGGCGACGTTGCCGCTTTTGAAACAGAGAGCCCCCACATCAGCCGTGACATTGGGTCGGGATTCGTAGATGACCCCAATGACCCCGATGGGGACGCTGGTTTTTTCGACTTTGAATCCTGCCTCGGTAATCCAGCCATCCAGTACCCGACCAACTGGTTCACGCAGGGCGGCAATCTCCCGCAGTGATTGTGCCATCCCCGCGATCCGTTTGGAGTCAAGCATCAGCCGATCCTGCAATGCCGCTGAGATCGCATGTTCTCTGGCATAGTCCATATCACGTGCATTGGCTGCGAGAATGCGTTGTTTGTGGGTTTCAAGCGCCTCAGCCATCTCGAGGAGGATTTCCCGCTTGTGTTGACCATCCAAGGTCGCCATGTGTACTGCTGCCTCTTGTGATCGGCTCAAAAAAGTTTTCATGTTTTTACCTTCCCTTCATTATTTTTTGCGCTCAAAAAGGCGGGTTATGCTGCCAGTTTTTTCATGGGAGTTGAGTTTTTGCAGATAGGCATGGATTGTCTTGATCTCCTGTTCAGTCAGAAAATAGCGGGGCATCACCCCAGCTCCCTTGGTGACACTGTCACGGATTTGTTTGAGGGTAGCATGACGGATATCTGGTCCGTACAGGGTCACAATGCGCCCGGTCTTGTCTGGGTACTCTCCAATCAGTTTACCTGAACCGGTCTCCCCATGGCACGCAGCGCAGCTGGCTCCGCGAGGATCCCGGTAGAGCATTTGTCCGTATTCAAAATCGGTGATGAAATCTTCGGCGCATATTCCCTCTGCCAAAAGAAGTCCAAGTAGCAGTATGTGTTTCTCCATTTTTGT
Source organism: Campylobacteraceae bacterium (assembly GCA_027023145.1). Classification (GTDB taxonomy): domain Bacteria; phylum Campylobacterota; class Campylobacteria; order Campylobacterales; family Sulfurovaceae; genus S017-3. The sequence goes on from JALVWV010000027.1 coordinate 8,324, forward strand.
TCTCTCATATCGATAAACTATTTTCGATATAATACCAAAATCTTATCGCAGTATTCCTGCACCCAAAGAAGAAACTATGCATATAATTGATGGTAAATCCCTTGCACAAGGGATCCGCAGCCACATCGCAGATGAAGTAGAGATTCTCAGTCGTGAGCGTAACATTGTCCCCGGTCTGGCGGTCATCTTGGTCGGAGATGATCCTGCCAGCCACGCGTATGTCACAATGAAAGCCAAAGCGTGCAAAGAGGTGGGCTACTACTCGATCGTCCATGAAATGCCCGATACGATCAGTCAGGATGAGATCATTGGCACCATCAAAATGATGAACGACAACCCCCGCATCGACGGGATACTTGTCCAGCTCCCCCTGCCGTCGCATATCGACACCGATGCGATCCTAGAGGTGATCGATCCGGCCAAGGATGTCGATGGGTTTCACCCCTACAACGTCGGTCGCATCGTAACCAAGCTTGATGCATTTGCTTCGTGTACACCCCAAGGGGGTGATGCGGATGTTTGAGCACTATGACATCGACTTGAAAGGCAAAGATGTGTGTGTCGTGGGCGCAAGCAACATCGTCGGCAAACCGATGGCAGCACTCCTGCTCAATGCGGATGCCACCGTTACTGTTACCCATATTTATACCAAGGATCTTGCCCGTCACACCCGCGAAGCTGATATCATCATCGTCGGCGTCGGAGTGCCGGGTCTGATTAAAGCCGATATGGTCAAAGAGGGTGCCGTCGTCATCGATATCGGGATCAACAAGCTCGGCGATGGCCGTCTCGTTGGCGATGTGGACTACGATGCCGTCGCCCCCCGGTGCAGCTACATCACCCCGGTTCCGGGTGGGGTTGGCCCCATGACCATCGCCATGCTGATGGAAAATACGCTCAAAGCAGCGAAAGCGAGAAACGTCTAATGAAACGGATAGCCCAGGGATTTTTTCGATTTACCAACAGTTGGACGGGGACGATTATTATCGTGTTGAGTCTGATTTTTTTCGTAGCGCAGTCGTTTGTGATCCCCAGCGGATCGATGAAACGAAGCCTGCTGATCGGCGATTTTCTTTTCGTCAAGAAGTTCGCTTACGGGATTCCGCTGCCAGAGTTGCCGTGGGTTGGGCTTAAGATATTCCCCGATCTTCATGGCAACGGTCACTTGATTGAGGGGGATCGACCCAAACGAGAGGATATCGTCGTCTTCTATAAACCTGAGGATGGCAAAACCCACTTCGTCAAACGCTGCGCAGCTGTCGGCGGAGATGAGATCCTTTATTATGATAAACACTTGTTGATTCATATGCATGAGGGGGATACTTGGATGCAGCAGCACTATCCCAAAGTGAGAGTCGTCAAGGTGCTGGGTAAACTTTGGCTCGATAACCCTTACCGTGGCAAATACCCCGGCATTCAATATCAGCCAGAGTACGACAGCAACATCTTCATGCAGATGCTGTACCGTCGTGATCAAGTTGACATGAAGCCAGTGATGATCGAGGGGCTTGATGCTCCGGCATATGCGATTGACGGCAAACCGATCAATGCGTTTTACAAAAAAGTGGAACCCGATCACTTCTACATGATCGGCGACAACCGGGACAACTCCGACGACAGCCGCTTCTGGGGTTCGGTGCCCTACAGCCTTGTGATTGGCCAGCCATGGGTGACGTATTTCTCCCTCGAGTACCGAAGCTACGGGCGCGTGATGCATGGAGAGGGAGGGGGGCGCGATCATCAAGCCCTGCGCAAAGTGTGTGGATCTAAACTGCGCCTCGACTCGACAGAATGCGAAGCCAAATGGAATGGTCACCGCTTCGCAGTGCGCTGGGGACGGATTGGGCGTTCGGTCGATGCGATCCAGCGGGAGGAGCCGGTCGATGATTGATGTGCAGATAGCAATCATTTTTGCTTTTGTTCTGTCGCTGGCAATAGCCATCATTGGGCATGAGATCATGCATGGCTGGGTGGCATACCGCTACGGCGACACGACCGCCAAATCCCAGGGTCGCCTTAGTATCAACCCTCTCGTCCATATCGATCCCATCGGCACCATTGCTGTGCCAGCATTGCTCTATTTTACTGGAGCCCCTTTTCTTTTTGGGTGGGCAAAGCCAGTACCCGTTGACATCAACACAGTTACCCGTAACGGCGGTTATGGTGCTGCGATTGCTGTGGCGCTGGCCGGAATCACATACAATCTGGTTCTCGCGGTTTTTGCGGCTACGCTTCTACCGCTTGTGACGCACCCAGAAGGGATCGTGACGGCATTTGGCTATTTTTTTCTCCGTCAGCTTATGCTGATCAATGTCTACCTTGCTGTTTTCAATCTGTGGCCGATTCCTCCGCTGGATGGGGCAATGGCATTGCGCTATTTTGCTGCTTGGATGGGCTGGCATCGTATGGCTGCATGGATCGAACAGATCTACCCCTATGGGATGATTCTCCTGATGGTGATAATCGCTACGCCCATTGGTGATTATATGTTTCGCCCGGCTATATGGCTGCTTGGCCTAATCCTCTAATTTTCTTCAAGGAATCTGTATGAAATTTTACATCGCGACCGATCACGCAGGCTATGCCGTCAAAGGCTACATCAAAGATTTGCTCACCGACCGAGGTCATGATGTGATTGATCTTGGACCCGATTCGGCGGATCGGGTTGATTATCCCGACTACGGTCGCACGTGCGCTGAAGCGGTGCGGGATGACGTCGGCAGTTTTGGGATCGTCGTCTGCGGCACTGGGATCGGCATCTCCATCTCTGCCAACAAAGTCCCCGGCATCCGTGCTGCCCTCTGCCATGATGCCTATACCGCCGAGATGGCACGCGCCCACAATAATGCCCAAATCCTTGGTATGGGGGAGCGCGTTGTTGGCAAAGGGGTGATCGAAAGTATCCTCGATGCGTTTATCAATACGGAGTTTGAGGGAGGGCGCCATGCCGGTCGTGTGGAGAAGATCAATGCCATTGATGCGGAGTACAAACGGTAAAAGTATGACAATTTGACATATTTTTCCCTCCTCTTTTTGAATTGGGGTATACTTGCCTCATGAAAAAGCTACACACACTCAAACACTACTTCGGTTACGATGCCTTCCGCCCACTGCAGGAGGAGGTGATTGACGCGATTCTCTCCCAGGAGGATGTGCTGATGATCCTCCCGACCGGCGGGGGCAAATCGCTCTGCTATCAGCTTCCGACACTGATGATGGAGGGGGTTACGGTCGTCATTTCGCCGCTGCTGGCACTTATGCACGATCAGGTTGTTGCTCTCAGAGCCAACGGCATTGCTGCTGCGATGCTCAGCTCGATGCAGGATCACAAGGAGAGTCGCGAGATCGAAGCACAACTGCTTGCCGGGGAGATCCGGCTGCTCTACGTCGCCCCCGAACGGCTCAACAACGAATGGTTCCTCACCTTTCTCCACCGCCTTCCGATCAACTTTTTTGTCGTCGATGAAGCGCACTGTGTGAGTGAATGGGGGCATGAGTTCCGGGAAGATTACCGCAAACTCTCCCGCCTCAAAGAAGCGTTTCCGACGACACCAGTCGCCGCCTTTACCGCGACGGCGACTACAGCGGTAGAACAGGACATCGCGGAACAGCTACACCTTGGGGAGCCCAAACGGGTGCGGGGAAGTCTCTTCCGCGACAACCTCCAGATCCAGGCGCAACATCGGATCAAAGATGGACGCGCCCAGCTACTGACCTTTCTCAAGCAGCATACGGGGGAAGCCGGGATCATTTATACCCTTTCTCGCAAATCGACCGAGACACTGGCAGCGTATCTGCGCGAAAGAGGGGTCGAAGCCCGGGCATACCATGCCGGGCTCTCCACCGAAGCAAAAAACACCACCTATGCCGATTTCGTCGCCGACCGGGTACAGGTAGTGGTGGCGACGATTGCGTTTGGGATGGGGATTGACAAGAGCAATATCCGATTTGTTGTCCACATGAGCCTCCCCAAAACGATCGAAAACTACTATCAGGAGATCGGTCGTGCCGGGCGGGACGGACTGGCAGCCGAGACGCTGCTGCTGTTTGGGGCGCAGGATATCGTCCGGCAGCGCAACTTCATCGAGGAGCTGCCCGACACGCCATACCGGGATCACGCTCTGGCTAAGCTCGATGCGATGGCACGGTTTGCCGGAGGGGAGCAGTGTCGCCATCAGGCGATTGCCGCCTATTTTGATGATGCGATCGAGCCGTGCGGTACGGCGTGTGACAACTGCACCACTCCGGCCAGCGAAAAGATCGACATCACCGATGCCGCCCGCAAGCTCCTCTCAGCTATCTGGCGCACGGGGCAGCGCTTCGGTCTCCAGTACGTCGTGGATGTCCTGCGGGGTAGCCGCGATCAGCGGATTCTAGAGAACCGTCACGATGCTCTCTCCGTGTACGGCATCGGGGAAGAATACTCTAGGGCTCAGTGGCTCACCATCGGCGACCGCCTGCTGGAGCTCGGAGCCGTGACGATCGGGGAGTACAAGGTCTATACGCTCACCCCAGTCGGTGCCGAGATCCTCAAAGGCACCCAAACGGTCGCACTCAAAAAAGAGCGCCTCACCGTCCGGAAAAGTACGCCCAAAAAACCGAAAATCGATCTCGAGGGCTACGACGCCGATCTCTTCGAAACCCTCCGAACCCTCCGGATGGAGATTGCCACGGCCAACAACATCCCCCCTTATGTCGTCTTCTCAGACAAAACTCTCAAGGAGATGGCTGTCACCCGCCCAAAAAATCGAAACGAGATGCTCCAGATCTCCGGAGTGGGCGAGGTGAAGTTTGAGCGATACGGGGAGGAGTTTTTGGCGTGTATTGGTGATTTATAATGGGTGATTGGTGATTCGTAACGGGGACGCGACTTCAGTCGCGTTTGGTTGATGGTAAATTGTAAATTGTAAATTGTAAATTGTAAATGGTGGATAGTGGATGGGTATTCGGGATACGAGGGTAACGCAAATGATTGTTGAAACGTTGGAGATGATAACATAAAGAGAAGTAAATGTTTTGACCCCTTCGTCGGGTCTGGATGCGGGAGAAACATCCAGGCTCGACGGGCGCATACGCCCGGGACAAAAACATTGGATAAATTTATCGAAGGGTTTGAACGATGTAGCGACTTCCTTCTCCGAGCGAAGTGCCCAAATCGGCTACAAGACGTTTATTTTTGGGCGTTTTCGGTTGTGCACTGATTGTCTTAAGATTATTCAGGCACAATTGCAGGAAATTGAGCAAGTTACTGATCTCCGGATCATGTACAGAATTTTTTAGACGGTTCTGTTGCTCCTCAAGGCGATGGATTACGCTGAAAATATCCCGGTTTTTGGCATAGGCAGATACGATTTTTTGTGAGAGGATCTCTTGTTTTTTTGCTATGTCTACCGGATCAACATTAGCCAATGTACTGGCATGTAAGCCAACGGTCATCATGAGTGCTGCAAGACTCATTATAGAAAATTTCTTCGTGGACATGGGTTTCTCCTTGAAATTCATATTGAATGATATCAAGAAGAGACTTATAATAATATTAAATCATATTAAAAAAGATTAAATTTTTTCCCAAACGGTTCCTTCTGCTGTATCCATGATGGCGATTCCCAATGCAGTGAGTTTATCCCGCAAGGTATCAGCGCGACCAAAGTCACGGATTTTTTTTGCGTCAGCACGTTCGGCGATGAGGCGTTCGACTTCGTCGATCAGCTCGGGAGCCAGTCCGAGTTGGAAGTACGCATAAGGATCCTTATTGCCAAATCCAAGCACATCATCAATCAAAACAAGATTAGCAAGAGTTGTTTTTTTTAGAGCTTTGTCCTTCGGATCGATATCCAGTGCTTCGTTGGCACTGTTGATCATCTCATCGACAGCAGCGAGGGCTTCGGAGATATTCAGATCGTCGCTCATCGCTTCAAGAAGAGTAGATTTGAATGCCGGATCGGGTTGAGAGGGGGAGCCGGGGATGAGGCGTTTCTTGAGGCGGTAGAGTTTATCGAGGCGCTTTTTGGCTGACAACAGATCGACTTCGTTGAAGTTAAAGTCGTTGCGGTAGTGCACCCCGATCAGATAGTAGCGGAGGATTTCGCCGTCGTATTGAGCCAGAGCATCCTTAAGGAAGAAGCTGTTGCCCAGGCTCTTGGACATTTTCTCACCGTCGATCTGGACAAACCCGTTGTGCATCCAGTATTTGGCCAAGTCATGTCCGGTAGCACAGCGGCTCTGAGCTGCTTCATTCTCATGGTGAGGGAAGAGTAGATCGGCACCACCACCGTGGATGTCGATGCTGTACTCGGGTGTCCCCTCGAAATGCTTCTCGATCATCGCGGAGCACTCGATGTGCCATCCAGGTCGTCCGGAAGAGAAGGGGAGGTCGAAGCAGACGTGATCGTCGCTGTCGCATGCTTTCCAGAGGGCGAAGTCCTTGGGGTCTCGTTTTTCGTCAGTGTGGTCGACACGGCTCTGGCTCTCTTCGTCACTGGCACGGTGGGAGAGGGAACCATACTCGGCATCATGGGTGGTGTCAAAATAGACATCGCCGTTGCTCGTCTGGTAGGCATGACCGGTATCGAGGAGGCGCTGGATCATAGCTTGTATGGCATCAAGCGATTCGGTTGCCTTGGGCTCGATGTCGGCGCGTCGGACACCAAGCTGCCCCATCTCATCAAGGTAGCGGTCGATGTAGTAGTCGGTGATCTCCTGCATGGTCTGCCCGGTCTCCTCCATCTTTTTGAGGATCTTATCATCGACGTCGGTGAAATTCTTGGCCAGTGTGACGTCATAACCCAGTGCTCGGAGTGTCCGGGTGAGCAGATCGAAGCTCAGGGCACTGCGGGCATGCCCGAGGTGGGCATCATCGTAGACCGTCGGACCGCAGACGTAGATGTCGGCGCGATTGGGACGGATGGGTTCGAAGGGACGTTTGGTACGGGTGGCACTGTCGAAGATGACCATAGCATGACCTTATAAGAGATAAAATTGGATGGGTATTATAGCGCAGGGTAGGTTAGGTTGCCCCGGAAGGGGCAAAAGGAAGAGAAGCAGTGTTACTTTTTCTTACCGATGAGAAAAGATATCTTGGCGTTGATGCGGTATTTGACGATGGCATCACCTTCGACCTTGGCGCTCATATCGACGATGTAGATCGATTTGATATTTTTGATCGACTTACTGGCTGCTTTGACCGCTTTGGCAGCGGCATCTTCCCAGCTTTTCTCCGACTGGGCGAGGACTTCGATTACTTTGACAACTTTGGACATAATGTCTCCTTTGTTATGTTTGGTTAATGTATTGTACCACTATACGGTTAACCTGAGCCTCGAATCCATCCGATTATCCATAAATTGGCTCCGTAGAGCAGCATACCAAAGGCGAGCATGGTCAACAAAAAATAGAGCAGCTTTTTTGAAACAAGAATCGACCCCATCCTCTCCCACCCCAATTCACGTAAGGTCAGGACAAACAGTACCCATCCTCCGATGCTTCCCGCCAAGGCCAGCCCCACAACTCCCAGCGGCTTAATGAGGCTTAGGGATGCGAGGATATTGGCAGCCAGAGAGAGGGTGGCAATTTTGGCGGCTTTGGCTTGTCGGTGGGAGGCGTAGAGGTAGAGGGAGAGGAGCTTGGTCAGCCCGAAGGGGATCAGTCCGATCATGTACATCCGCAGGACGTTGGCGGTGATGAGGGTGTCGTGTTGGGTGAAGTGTCCATGCTCAAACAACAGCCACACGATCGGCTCAGCCAGCAGCATCCCTCCGAGCATCGCCGCACCCAGCGCAAAGGCCATGAGCCAGAATACCCTAGCGAGGTTGGTGTAAGCCTGCTCTTCGCGGCCATGCTTGAGGTCTTTGGTGATGGAGGGGAACAGTGCCGTCGAGGCGGCGATGGCGATGAGTGCCAACGGAAGGGTAAAGACAAGGTTGGCGTACGTCAGAGCGGAGATGGAGCCAGCAATAAGGAATGATGCCAGCCATGTATCAAGAAACGCGTTGATCTGTGGGGTGGAACTTCCCCAAACAGCTGGGAGGAAGAGAGTGTTGAATTTTTTTTCTTCGGATTGGATCTCTTTCTGTTTGCGGTGTTTCCATCCTCCGATCAGTAGGCGCAAAAGCCGAAACCGGGTAAGACTCCAGAGGTGCAGGAGGACTTGCAATACACCTCCGATGACTACCGAGATGGCCAGAGCATAGACGGTGTTTCGAGGAGAGTCGTCCTTCCAAATCAGCAGAGCGGCGATCATCGAGAGGTTGAGAAGCACGGTACCAAATGCTGTCGTCGCATAATGTTCTCGGTATTGGAGCAGCGAAGCGAAGAAGGTCACCATGAAAATGAGCGAGAGGTACCAGAAGGTGATCGCCGTCAGCGGTGCGGTGGCTGCAATGGTATCCTGATCCAGCCCGATGGCCATAAGTTTGGTGAAAAACTGAGGAAAGAGAGAGACAATAAGGGAAATAACAACGATAATCAATAAAAATCGTTGAAAGGTTTTGATCGCAAAGACCCCTTTGTTTTTCGATGCGACGAACGAGGGCATGAACGCCTGGACGAAAGCCCCTTCGGCAAATATACGGCGAAAAAGGTTGGGGAGTTTGAACGCGATGAGGAACATATCGCTGTAGATCGACTGTCCCAGTACAGCCGCGAGGAGGGTGGTGCGCACTAATCCGGCGATGCGAGAGAGGAGTATCCCTGCACTGTTGGTAAAAAAGCTTTTGAATCGCATGCTATTCCTGATGAAGTGTTCTGTTATGAGCGCATTTTACCGTATTTCCCAAAAATATGACAATTTGACATATTTTTTGTTTTTTCTGACCGGAGGTGCTATACTGTCACATATCAAATCACCGGAGCAAATCATGATCGTAGGAATCGTCGGTACCGTCGAACACAAAGAGCCCACACTGGTGCATATCAACACACAAGGAGTGATCCATGAAGTGCACATCTCGATCAACACCTCCAACCAGATCACAGACAAACAGGTGCGCCTCTTCATCACGCAGGTGATCCGTGAAGATGCCAATTTGTTGTTTGGCTTTATGGACAAAAACGAACAGAAAATGTTCGACACTGTCCTCAAAATTAACGGCGTCGGCCCCAAGGTCGGTCTGGCAATCTGCTCCACATTTACCCCGAGCACTTTCGCCAAAGTGGTTGCAGCCAAAGACGTCGCCATGCTCAAGCGCGTGCCGGGGATCGGTCCCAAAGCTGCGAGCCGTATCCTTGTCGAACTGGCTGACTTCATCGTCGATGGTCATGAAGATGAGGGAGCAAACAGCGGAGCCATCGGTGAAGCGGTGATGGCACTTGAGAGTCTCGGCTTCAAAAAAGAGGCGATTCAAAAAGCCCTAAACGGTCTTGGAGGAGACACGGCAACGCTGGTCAAAGAGGGGCTCAAGAGGCTCCAGCGACTGTAAGGTATTCTAATAAAATTAGGTCATACCAACAGCATTTCCTGTTCTCCTATATTGGAAGTGCCCCACAGATGATCTGTGCATAACTTAGCGAATGGCAACAACTACTTTTTGATGCGAGAGAGCATGAATAATGAAGCGGTTCCCTTCAGAAATAGCACCAAGAAGATCGTTGATGTGTCGAATATTGGCATCGGTCGCAGGACGTGTAACTGCTTGACGCAGATCGTTGATGCATAGATCGAGGTAGCTCAAGAGATTGTTCAACTTTTTATCGTGAATTGCGTGCTTGAGCATCTCCTGTGTATGACATAGACGGGAGATGACAGTGTGGGTATCGTGACCATTCAGATAGCCGCGGAAGAGCTTTTGGGTGATCTGTGGTGTGTTGCGTGCTGCTTCGATCGGTGTCTGAGCATTCAGTGCCGTCAGAGAGACTGTCAAACTAAGTGCCGAAATCCAAAGTATTTTTTTCATTGTATCCCTTTTGATATTATCTGATATGAATTGTACAATATTTTTCCTTAGATATTTTTAAATATTAATCATACAAGCATTAAATAGATATAATGCTGCATGCAAACATCCTATGAAACTCTTATCCTCGGCGGGGGTGCTGCCGGACTGATGCTGGCGGCACAGCTTCCTGATCCGTCTGCGGCACTCCTGATTGAGGGCAATACTCAACTTGGTGCCAAACTTCTCGTCAGCGGCGGCGGAAGATGCAATATTACCAA
>JALVWV010000028.1 GCA_027023145.1 Campylobacteraceae bacterium
TATAGTATTGGTTTGAGAGAACCCGATACGGAAGACTCTGCTCGATTTTTTCATCGCGCTTGAGTCCCTTGTAGTAGCGCATCCAGGCAAAAATGATACCGCCAAGAGCAATGGCCGTCGTCACCACGGTCAAGATCACGACGTTATGCTCCGTATGCTCACTCATCTCATAGGCGGGGAGGAACTGTGTGACAAATTCCATGAACGGCTCTTTGAACCAACCGAAAACAACAGCCAAAATGGCCAGAGGGGAGAGAGCCCAAAGGACATACTTCTGCACTTCGTGCGGATGAAATCCCAGCGGCTTGTAACGCTCATCACTGGCGAAGGTGAGGAACACCTGACGGAAACTGTAAAAGGCGGTCAACCCGGCGGTCAACCAGAGTACCAACCAGATCCCGTACGTGTGTTCATTGAACGCCGCCTCGAGGATCGTATCCTTGGAGAAAAATCCTGCCAGCGGCCAGATTCCGGCCAAGGCAAGGGAAGCCAAGCCCATGTAGAGATACGTCCAGCGCATCGCTTTTTTCAATCCACCCATTTTAAAGATGTCGAGTTCATCGTCCATGGCGTGCATGACGTTACCGGCGCCGAGGAAGAGGAGGGCTTTGAAGAATGCGTGGGCAGCAAGGTGAAACAGTGCCACCCAATAGGCACCCAAACCGGCCGCCGCAAACATATAGCCCAGCTGTGAGAGGGTCGAGTAGGCGATGATCCGCTTGAGATCCCGGTTGACCAGTGCCATCGACGCAGCGAAGATCGCGACAAATGTTCCGAGTACGGCGATGAAGTAACTCACCTCCGGAATGGCCGAATAGAGGGGATTGGCCCGGATAACGAGATAGACACCAGCCGTAACCATGGTTGCTGCGTGGATCAAAGCTGAGACCGGTGTAGGGCCTTCCATCGCATCGGCCAGCCAAGTGTGGAGCGGGAATTGTGCCGACTTACCCATGGCTCCAATGAAGAGGAAGATACCGATCGTCACCAGCATCCCATGATCCATGCCGGGCACTGCTGCAAAAACATCTGCATACTGTAGAGAGCCGATATTCCAGTAAATCAAGAAGATCCCTACCAGCATCCCGAGGTCGGCGATCCGGTTCATGATAAACGCTTCGTTGGCCGCCCAAGAGGGGGAGATCGACGGGTTGACATCACGGGTGACGTCGGCTTTGTGATACCAAAATCCGATCAGGAGCCATGAGCAGACCCCCACCCCTTCCCAGCCGATGAAGAGACCGAGGAAGTTGTCGCTCATCACCAGTACCATCATCGAGAAGACAAAGGCGGAGAGGTACGAAAAGAAGCGGTTGAAGCTCTTGTCGTGATCCATGTACCCGTTGGAGTAAATATGCACCACCGTTGAGACTAGCGTGACTACGGTCATCATGACGGCGGTTACTTGATCAATATTGAATCCGAACGGGATCGACATATCCCCCGCACTGATCCAATCCATCAGGGTCACGTGCACCGCACCCTCATGATGGACGTGGTTGAGCAGAATCACAGAGGCAACGAAAGAGATAAACAGCAGCGTGGATGTCACCACGCCAGTAACCAGCGCTTTGGGGCGTTGCGAAAACAGGGCGGCAAACAGCGATCCCGCCAGCGGCGCAAACAAGGCTATGTAAACGTAATTTTCCATCTCTACCCCTTCATGATCGTAAAGTCATCTAAGTTGATCGAGCCGTATTTCTTGTACAGCAGGATCAGCAAACCCAGCCCTACCGCCACTTCACTTGCGGCAACGGCGATAATAAAGAAGGCAAACATCTGTCCCGTCAAGTCATGGTAATAACTCGAAGTTGCCGCAAACGCCAGATTGGCAGCATTGAGCATGATCTCTGTCGCAAAAAAGAGCATCAGCAGGTTTTTGCGGCGTACCACCCCCACTAATCCAATGGCAAAGAGGAGACCGGAAAGTATCAAATAGTGGTTCAGCGTGATCATGCATTCTCCTTTGTGTCGGGTAAAATATCTTCATCCATAGCAGAGAGGCTGATCTCCATCTTCTTGCCCGCAAGAATAATTCCGGCGATCATAGCCACCAGCAACATGACCGAAGCGACTTCAAATGGAAGCAGGTATTTGGTAAACAATACCAACCCTACCGCTTGCGGATTGGTCGCTCCTTCCTCAGGGGGATAGAGTGCATGGACAGCCTCCCCCATGATGGGAGCCGCAAACATCACCACGAGCGTCAGGGCGATACCGCCACCGAGAAGAAAGATCAACCAAGGATTGTCGTGGCGCTCTTTCACGTCACGGGAGAGGTCAAAGAACATCATCGCAAACGCGTAAACCGCCATGACGGCGCCCACATAGACAATCAATTGAACGACCCCGAGGAAATCGGCTCCGAGAATAAAGAACAGACCTGAGATCAACACCATCCCTGCCGCCAGAGACGTCATGGCATAGAGAACATTTTTGCTCATCACGGTCACCAGAAACAATCCGGTGATCAAAACGGCAAACAGATAAAAAGCAAACGTTATCATCATCCTCTCCTTAATAAGCCAACGGCGTTTTTTTGATGTTTTTATCCGCCTGGACGGAGACCGACCCGTACCCCGGGAACTCTTTCTGGTTCGTCAACTGATCGATCGGAGTGAGCATATCGTCAAAGAGGGAGAAACTGGCGCGCTGTTCACTGGCCGTCTCATAACGTCCACCGTGAACAATCGCCAGTTCCGGGCACACTTCGGCGCAATACCCACAAAAGATACAGCGCCCGAAGTTGATGGTATACTCTTCGACATGCTTGCGCTGATCTTCACCATAGGCGGTGTCGATCCGGATCGCATCGGCGGGGCAAATTTTTTCACAGAGTCCACAGCCGATGCAGCGGTAGTGACCGCTCTCAAGCAAGCGCTTCATCTCATGGATCGCTCGGTAACGCGGCCCGATGGGTAGCTTCTCAAACGGATACTTGGTGGTGTGCATGCCACCAAAGAATAACGCTTTAATCATTTCGCGCAGGGTGACTTTGAGCCCGACTAATAATTCAAGACTCAAGCTCCGGCGTACCACTTGCTTGAACTTCCCCCACCCGGTAACCGGCGTCGGGTCGAGATCGAGCATCCGATAGTTCTGGGTTCCAACATTGCGGTTTTTAAAGTGTTCTAAACTCATCGACTCTCCTTATACCATGATCACGATGCCAGTGATGACGACATTGATAACTGCCAACGGCATCAAAACTTTCCACGCCAGCCACATGAACTGGTCAGGACGCACGTGTGGCCAGGAAGCCCGCACCCACAACATCAGGAAAAACATAAAGGCGATCTTGAGGATGATCGCCAGCCACCCCGGGATAAACCACAGATCTGTATAACCACCGAGGAAGATAATGGAGGCCAGTACCGCGACGGTAATCATATTGGCATACTCTCCGATGAAGAACATCCCCCAGCGCATCCCACTGTACTCGGTCGCATATCCGGCAATGATCTCCGCTTCATTCTCCAGCAGATCAAACGGCGTACGGTTAGTCTCGGCAAATCCAGCGATCAGGAAAAGGACAAACGCCAACGGCTGCATGAACACCATCCAGGGATGGGTTTCATTGTAGTGGTTGAAATCGATCAAGGAAAGGGAGCCGACCATCATGATCGGTGCCAGCAGTGACAACCCGGTGACCACTTCGTAGCTGATAAACTGTGCTGCGGTACGTGCTGCACCAAGAAGTCCCCATTTGTTGGCTTGAGACATTCCTGCCAGCAGGGGGCCATAAAGCCCGGCCGCCATCATTCCAAGGACAAAGAGAATCCCGATGTTGACATCCGCCGCAATCGAGGGGACAAAAACCCCGAAGATTGTAAAGTCCGGAAACACCGGTACAGCCGAGAGAGCAATAAATGCTGTCGCTGCCGTAATGATCGGTGCCAGCATAAAGATAAACTTGTTGGCATTTTGGGGGATAAAGTCTTCTTTGGTGAAGAGTTTGATCCCGTCCGCTGCGATCTGGAGCAAACCGTACAGTCCGACATGCATCGGCCCAAGACGACGCTGCATGAATGCCAGCACTTTCCGCTCAATGTAGGTACCAAACCCGGCAATCGCCGAGATGATCGCCAGGATCAGGATCGCCTTGATAATGACGCCCAAATATGTTACTTCCATCATGAACCCTTTCGTAATGTTACTGTCGCGTATCGGTTATCACCAAACAGCGCATATATGTTTTTGTCGCTTAAGAAATCGGGGATTTCGACGATGTTGCCAGCAATACGCTCCTCGGCAACCACATCGAGCTCCAATGATCCACCGGTAAACTCTACGGTGACGCGCTTGCCCAGTTCTTCGGCACGTTCCGGTGAGGCGTAAAGAGCAAACGCTTCAAAAATCTGATGCGATTTATTCGTAAAGTCATTGAACTGTCGCTGAGGATTGCAGCGGTAGGCAATCTCACCTTCAAGGACAATGCTTTCATCAAACGGCGCGATTTCACTCTCCTTTTTTTGAACCGCTGCAATCGCCAATGCGTAGCCTCGATGCTCTTGCCCATCGTTGGTGTAGCCGTTGGGGAGGGCATCAAAGTCAATCGCCTGGAACCCACGATCAACAGGCAATGCCGCCGTCCAATCTACGGTCAAGGTTTT
>JALVWV010000029.1 GCA_027023145.1 Campylobacteraceae bacterium
CGGCCAGCATCAAATAGGGGCTGGGACTTCAGTCCCACTCATGCGACTGAAGTCGCATCCCCTTATAAACAAAAGCGTTGCAAAGCAACGCATACCAACATCCCTCATTCCTAATCCCTCATTCCTAATTCAACTCGGTTTCACAACCAAATTGACCAATTTCCCCGGCACCACGATCTCTTTGATGATTGCCATCCCTTCGAGCCATTTGGCTCCGGCCTCTTTGGCGGTGGCAAGGATCGTCTCTTTGTCGGCATCAGCTGGGAGGGTGATCTCGGTGCGGCGTTTGCCGTTGATGGTCACAGCCAAAGTTACGCTGTCCTGTACGAAGACCTCATTAAGCACGGGGATCGATCCGGAGAGGTTGATACGATCAAAGAGCCGTTCGCTCAGTTCGCTGGCAATGTGCGGCACGATGGGCTCAAGCAGGTGAAGAATAATATACATCCCCTCACTCCACACGGCATCATCCTCCTGCTTATCAAGCGCGTTGATCGCCTCCATGCAGGCAGCAATGAGAGTGTTGAACGCAAAGGTCTTCTCGTACACATCGCGTGAACGCTGGAGCGCTTCGTAGACTTTGGCACGGGCGTATTTGCTCGCTTCATCCAATGCACCCTGATCGATCGTTGGCAGTGTCCGCTCAGTCACTTTCTCTGCCCGATCGTAGAGCTTCTTGAGGAAGCGGAACGCCCCCTCGACTCCGCTCTCGTTCCACTCCAACTCTTTCTGGGGCGGTGCGGCAAAGAGGGTAAACAGCCGCGCCGTATCAGCACCGTACTTCTGCACCAGCGCATCAGGATCGACGGTGTTGCCTTTGGATTTGGACATTTTAGCCCCATCCATAAGCACCATCCCCTGCGTCAACAACCGCTCAAAGGGCTCATCGGTATCGTGATAGCCCAAATCACGCAGCACTTTGGTGAAGAAGCGGGCGTAGAGGAGGTGGAGGATCGCATGTTCGATCCCACC
The DNA here is from genome assembly GCA_027023145.1 of Campylobacteraceae bacterium. GTDB lineage: Bacteria > Campylobacterota > Campylobacteria > Campylobacterales > Sulfurovaceae > S017-3. Next base: position 973 of record JALVWV010000029.1, read on the forward strand.
GATGTACTGATCGACGTTCATCCAGTACGCCGCATCCTCCCGGTCAATCCCCTCCTGCTCCCATTTGGCCGGGTTGAGGGTATAACGGAGCTGATACCAGCTGCTCTGGACGAAGGTGTCCATCGTGTCGGTCTCCCGGGTTGCCTCTCCACCACAGCTGGGGCAGGTGCAATGCTTCCACGTCGGATGGCTCTCGAGGGGGTTCCCCTCACCGGTGATCTCCACATCCTCCGGGAGAGCGACAGGGAGATTCTCGATCTTCTCCGGCACCAGCCCGCAGCTGGGACAGTGGACAAACGGCAGCGGAGCCCCCCAATAACGCTGGCGGCTCACGCCCCAGTTGCGCAGTTTGTAGTTGGTTGTCCCTTTACCCAGCCCTTTGGCCTCCATATGAGCGATAATCGCTGCACGCGCCTCGGCACTCTTCTGCCCAGTAAATTCTCCCGAATCGATCAATACGCCATCGGTCGTAAAGGGCAGCTCCTTACCCCCATCGATCACCCGACGTATGGGCAAATCATACTGCGTCGCAAACTCAAAATCCCGCTCATCGTGCGCCGGAACCGCCATCACCGCACCGCCGCCGTAGCTGGCCAGCACGAAGTTTGCCGTCCAGACAGGGACTTCCTCACCGGTGAGCGGATGAACAACGGTAATGCCCAGCGGATACCCCTCTTTATCTGCTTGGGCACGGTCGCGCTCACTCATGTTGACCATAGCCGTGATCTTCTCTGCTGTCTTAGCTGGGAGTAGACGATGCTCAATTAAGTACGTAACAATGGGGTGCTCAGGAGCCAACGCACTGTAGGTCACCCCGTAGATCGTATCGGGGCGGGTGGTGAAGACTTCGTAACGCTCAAAATGCCCCCCCAGCAACTCCCTGCTCTGCTTGGAGAGGACAAAATCAAACGCCAGCCCCCGCGACTTGCCAATCCAGTTGCGCTGCATCGTGAGTACCTGCGAAGGCCATTTCCCCTCAAGGGTATCGAGATCATCGAGAAGCTCATCGGCGTAGCGGACAATATCAAGGTAGTAGCCGGGCATCTCTTTTTGTTCGACGGGGTTGTCACAGCGCCAGCAGCACCCCTCTTCGACCTGCTCATTGGCCAGCACGGTGTGGCAGCTCTCGCACCAGTTGACCGTGGTCGATTCACGGTAGAGTAGCCCTTTCTCGTACATTTCGATGATAAATTGCTGCTCCCAGCGCGTATAGAGCTCATCACTCGTGGCAAACTCACGGGTACGGGAAAAGGAAAGTCCCAACGCCGAGAGCTCCTTGCGCATATAGTCGATGTTTTCGTACGTCCATGTGCGCGGGTGGAGCTTGTGCTTGATCGCAGCATTTTCTGCGGGCATCCCGAAGCTGTCCCAGCCGATGGGATGGAGAACATTGTATCCTTGCTTGCGATAATAGCGCGCCAGCGCATCGCCAATGGCATAGTTACGCACATGCCCCATGTGGATCCGACCGCTCGGATAGGGAAACATACTCAAAATGTATTTTTTGGGCAGCGTATGGTCGCTTGAAGGCTCAAATGCCGCTTCGTCATCCCAGATGTTCTGCCATTTGGTCTCAATCTCGGAGGGGGTATAACTCATGGTGGTCTCGCTTGTATAGTAATTTCTGGATCTTCTGAGTGATTATCACCAAAGATTTCACTCAATGGTGACAAAGAAACGCCCAACCCCGAAGGGGCACCAACGGTGTTCGCGACTGCCTTTGGCTTCGAGTGAAGCCGACCATTTTCAGAAGACTCATTTGATTTGGTTAAGCGGGATTATATCGAAGTATTGGTTAGGATAGCAGAACACTCAGGTTCGTAGTGCTTCTGCAATCAACTCAATCGGGTTTTTGACCACCACATCCACATCCGCCTGATGCAACGAATTGCCAATCTGCATCCGGCAAGCACTGCATTCAGCACTCACCACCTGTGCGCCGGTCTCGGCAATCATGGCCGCCTTAGGCGCTCCGGCGGCCTCAGCAAGGTGGTATTTTTCGGTCTGCATCGTCACGCCGCCGAATCCGCAACAGCGATCCGGATCGCTCATCTCAACCATCTCGTAGTTTTGAGAGAGGAGGGTGCGGGGCTCTTCGCGAATGTTCTGGACTTTGGCGGCGTGGCACGCGTCGTGGTAGGTGACGGTGGTGGGCATCTGTACCCCTTTGGCAGCGAGGTGTTTCGTCAGATCGGTATGCTTCTCAAGCCACTCAGTCGCCATGAAGATCTTTTGGTTGAGGGTGCGGGCACGATCGGCCCAGTCATCCATCCCCTGATTGCGGAAAAACACTTCCCAATCGTGACTGATCATCGCCGAGCAGGTCGCTTCGGGGACGATCATCGCCTCAATTTCGTCAAAAAACGTCTCAAAATACTCGATGTTCTGCTTGGTCAGCGTCTCAACGGTGTAAAAGTCCCCGGTAAAATACGCCGGGGCCGAGCAGCACATCTGCTGTTTGGGGATAAACGCATCGATCTCAAGAAATGCAAGAACCTCCATGAGGCTGTCACCCACAGTGGTGTAGTTGTAATTGGCCAGACACCCGATGAAGATCGCCACACGACGCTTACCGCCATGGGGGGTCTCTTCGGGATACGTGTTGAGGAAACTGGTCTTGGAGAGACTGGGAAGCAAGCGGCCACTCTTGATGATGGGCATCTTGAAGCGGGGGATCATCCCGCCGCGCACTGGCTCATCGGCGAAGGCACAGGTTTTGAACGTATAACCGAGCTTCATCATCAGATCCATGAGCCACCGGTGACGTAGGAGAGTGAAGAAAAGCCGCTTGAACCACGCGATCCCAAATGTGTCAGCGATCTCTTTGCGCACTTGCTCAATCACCATATCGGTGGGCAGGTCATTGGGGCACACATCGGTACACGCCGTACAGAGGAAACAACTCTCGAAAATATCCTTTGCCCGCTTGTCCAGCTCAATTTCACCGTTTTGGTACGCGCCCAGCAGATCGATGAAGCCCCGGGGGGAGGTGGTCTCATCAGGATGGATCATGTGGATCGTGCAGCCGGGGATGCATTTCCCGCATTTGATGCATGCATCGCTGGTGTCGGTGTACTGAAAAGGCTTGGAGGTTTCCACGATGATTGGTTCCTAATGTTTGATTAGAGTGATTTTATCTAAAATTTATTTAGGGCACCTCAAATAAGGGCATTATCGACTAGGAAAAGTCATTATTGTGTGCAGTATGAACAATACATAATTATCGCAATATTCTTAAAAAAGCTGATTTTGATGATATTTTGGAAATTAACATCGTACTGTCACCCCTTCGCCCCGGAAGACGCGACTGAGGTGCCCTCGACAACGGGCGCAGACGATCCTTTGTGATTGATATGGATCATTCTACCCAAAAAAAGATAGTTGTTCATCGTATAATGCATAAAGTAATATAAAATAGTTTGATTAAAGTTTTAATTAATCTAAAAAATACTACACTATATTTTTACAAAATCATAAAAGGAGGAATGCAACATGGCAGCGTCAGGTAAAATGACATTGACAACCAAAGTCTTAATCGGTATGGCTTTGGGTATCGTCGTCGGATTGGCTATCAATCTATTAGGTTTAAACGGGGAGGGATCATTCATCAATGAATACGTGGTGAACGGCTTGTTCCACATCACGGGAAAAATGTTTGTCACCAGTTTGAAGATGCTGGTTGTCCCTTTGGTATTTTTCTCACTCATCACAGGAGTGCTTGGGATCGGAGACATTGGTGCCTTGGGTAAAGTCGGGGGCAAATCGTTTGTCCTCTATATGCTCACCACGGCCATTGCTATCGCCGTCGGTATCGGAATCGCCGCTTCCATCGGGATCGGTGAAGGGGTTCACATGACCTCCGCAGCATCGTTTACCGCCAAAGAAGCACCGGCATTGAGTTCTGTACTGATCAACATCATCCCCAGCAATGCCATCGATGCCATGGCCAAAGGGAAAATGCTCCAGATCATCTTCTTCTCTATTCTCGTGGGCATCTCGATCCTCATGGTCGGCAAAAAAGCTGAGCCCGTCGTAGAGCTGGTCGAAATCGGCAACGAAATCATGATGAAAATGGTCAACATCGTCATGGCCGTCGCCCCCTACGCCGTCTTTGCGTTGCTGGCCAAAGCGATTGCCAACCTCGGTCTGGGATTGCTCGCTGACCTCGCCGGTTATGTCATCGTCCTCATCTCGGCACTGATGATCCACCTCTTCGTCACCCTGATGAGTATCCTCAAACTCTTCTCCGGTATGAGTCCGGTGAAGTTCCTCAAGAAAATGCGTGAGACGCAAATCTTCGCCTTTTCGACCTCCAGCTCCAATGCAACCATTCCTGTCACCCTCCGTGCCGTAACCAACCGCTTGGGGGTCGACAACTCTGTTGCGTCATTCACTGTACCGTTTGGTGCGACGATCAATATGGATGGTACGGCGATCATGCAAGGGGTCGCAACGGTCTTTATCGCCAATGCCTACGGAGTACACCTCGGGATCACAGGCTATCTGACAGTCATCCTCATGTCGGTACTCGCTTCGATCGGTACGGCTGGGGTACCGGGTGTCGGACTCATCATGCTCTCCATGGTCTTCACCCAGGTGGGCTTGCCTGTTGAGGGGATCGGCTTGATCCTTGGAGTCGACAGACTCCTGGATATGGTACGTACTGCTGTCAACGTCTCCGGGGATGCCGCCGTCTCCGTCATCGTCGCCAAAAGTGAAGGGAAACTCGATCAATCGATCTACAACGATCCGAATGCCGGTGTTTTGACCGATGACGATCTGGATATTTCAGATGAAGTCGAGCAAGAACTTGCCAAAGTGATTCAGGAGGCAAAAAACAAAGCATAATGTAATACACTCCGTGGGTATGTCTACTCACGGAGTTCCTCTCTCTTCTGCAAAAAATCACTAAAAAATCAGACTGAAAATATCCTATTTTAGACCAATAATCGGGTTTTTTGAAGAAAAAAAGAAAATTTTACAAAAAAATTTGATTTTCATGCCGTAACACAAGTATAGGAGCGTTACAATTTTGGCAAGCAAATGTGGTTTTTGGCGTTTGCATGAGAGGAAACAGGATGAACCCTTCGTTGCTGCTGGCGTCCCTTGTGGTCGCGGTGCTGGTAATCGGATTGCCTCTGGTGTTTCACCTCACGCGCTATCTTGGCGCCCGAAGTGACAACATCCGTAAAAATGAACCGTATGAGAGCGGTATCCGCCAGACGATCGGCGATCCGTTTGATGCCTTCGGGGTCAAATACTTCCTTGTAGGGATCGTCTTTCTGCTGTTTGATGTCGAAGTGCTCTATCTCTTCCCGTGGGCACTCGAGCTGCGTCATCTCGGGATGTTCGGACTGATCGAAATGTTTGCCTTTCTCGGGCTGCTCGTCGCCGGGCTGGTCTATGCGTTTCGTGCGGGGATACTCCGATGGATCTGACCACACAACGCCTGCAGGATCAGAACATGCTCGGGGATACTGTTATCACTACGCGGGTCGATGCGGTGATCGACTGGGGACGTCAATCGTCTCTGTGGCCGTTTGTATTCGGGACGGCGTGCTGCGCGATTGAATTCATGGCTACCGCTGCCAGCCGCTACGACATCGCCCGTTTCGGAGCCGAGGTGCTCCGATTCTCCCCCCGCCATGCCGACCTCCTCGTCGTCGCCGGAACCGTGACGATGAAGCAAGCCCCCATCCTCAAACAAATCTATGATCAGATGCCCGAACCGCGCTGGGTCATCAGTATGGGTGCGTGTGCGAGTACCGGAGGCTTCTACGACAACTACACCACCCTCCAGGGGATCGACACCATCGTCCCGGTCGATGTCTACGTCGCCGGATGTCCCCCCCGCCCCGAAGCGCTCCTCGATGCGGTGATCGCGATACAAAAGCGCCTCCACACCGAACTGGCACTTGAGCCAAGATACCCGGACTTCAAAGGGATGTACGATGCTTGACCCCGACACCCTCCGATCCGTCGCCCCCTCTGTCACGCCCGCACCTCCGATGGGTGAGACCGACGTCCTGATCCTCAAGCCCGCCGATCTGCGCCCCCTCGTCAAAATACTTAAAAGTACCCACGACTACACCCTGCTGCTTGATATTACCGCCGTGGACAACCTCGACCGCCCTCAGCCTCACGGCGCCCGGTTTGAGGTGCGCTATCTGTTTCGCGACAGCACCTTCACCCATACGCTGATGCTCAAAGTCCCCCTTCACCGAATGGAACGGGGGATCGAAACCCTCACCTCTCTCTACGCAGCCGCCGACTGGCTCGAGCGGGAAGTGTGGGATCAGTACGGAGTGATCTTCGAGGGGCATCCGACCCTCAAACGGATTCTCAACCATATGGAGTTTGAGGGGCACCCTCTGCGGCGGGATTATCCCATCGAGCAGCGCCAGACCTGTACCGTCACTCAGGATATGATGGATGAGATGCAACCGGCACTTGAAGCCCGGGGGCTCGATACTGAGCGGGATCACCTCATGCTTCTCAACCTCGGCCCCTCCCACCCCGCCAGCCACGGCACCATCCGTACTTTCGTCGCCCTGGATGGAGAAAAAATCGTCGCAGCAGTCAGTGAGATCGGCTACCTCCACCGGGGCTTCGAGAAAAGCTGCGAAAACCATACGTACAACCAGATCATCCCCTACACCGACCGCCTCAACTACTGCTCGGCGCTGATGAACAACATCGGCTTTTCTAAAACAGTGGAGGAGATGCTCGATGTGACCCTGCCCGATCGGGCGATCTTCATCCGGGTGATCCTCGCCGAACTCTCCCGCATCATCGATCACCTCGTTTGCCTCGCCGCCGGACTGCTCGACATGGGAGCACAGACCAACTACTGGTACCTCTTCAACCCCCGCAACGATGCGTACGATTTCCTGAGCAAACTCACCGGCGCACGGCTGACCAACAGCTTCATGCGGATCGGCGGAATGACCCACGATCTTTACGACGGCTGGGAAGCCGACCTGCGGCATGTCCTCAAAAAAGTCGACGAAGGGATCAGCCAAACCCTGACGATGATCCAGCACAACCGGATCTACAACGATCGGATTCAGGATGTCTCCCCCCTCTCGGCTGAGGAGGCGATCGGCTACGGATTTACCGGTCCCAACCTCCGCGCCAGCGGTGTGGCATACGATTTGCGGTTTGCTCGGCCGTATTACTATTACGATACGTTTGACTTCGATATGGTGGTAGGGAGCCACGGGGATACCCACGACCGTATGATGGTGCGTTTCGAAGAGATACGCCAGAGCACGCGCATCATCGAGCAGGCGATGGCACGGATCCCCGACGGCCCCATCCGCATCGAAGACCGTGCCATCACCCTGCCGCCCAAATCGGCCGTCTACTCCACCATCGAGGGGACGATCGATCAGTTCAAGCTCACCATCGACGGGGTACGGGTGCCGGCCGGAGAGTACTACGGCGCCACCGAAGCAGCCAACGGCGAGCTGGGCTATCACATCATCAGCGATGGGAGCGGCACCCCGTACAAAGTCAAAGTCCGCGCCCCAAGCTTCCTCCACATGCAGGCCTATCCCCATTTGATCGAAGGGTATCAGGTGGCTGATGCGATCCTGACACTCGGAAGCCTCAACATTATCGCCGGGGAGATGGATCGATGAGTTTCACTTGGACCCGCGCACACCGCGCCGAACTTGATGCATTGAAAACACGCTATACCAGCCCCAAAGCTCTGGTGCTGCCCGCTCTCTGGAAAGTGCAGGAGCAGGAGGGGTTCCTCCCCCTCGAAGGGATCGAAGCGGTGGCCGAACTCACTGGCTACTCCAAGGCGGAAGTATATGGAGTCGCGACGTTCTACACGATGTTCCGCCTCCAGCCACAGGGGAGGTATACCCTCCAGGTCTGCAAGACCCTCTCCTGCGCACTCAATGGTCAGGGGACGATCCTCGATCACCTCAAAGAGCGCCTCGGGATCGAGGTGGGAGAGACCACCCCTGATGGGAGGTTTACCCTCACGCAGGTGGAGTGCCTCGGGTCGTGTGGCACGGCGCCGGTAATGCAGGTCAACGACACATTGCATGAGCACTTGACGCCCGAATCGGTCGATACCCTTCTCAATACTCTGATGGACAAAGGGGGATCATTATGATCGAAGATATCCGCATCATCAGCCGCCGATTTGATCTCCCACAGAGCCACACCCTCGCCGTCGCCCGCCAGCACGGAGCCTACCAAAGTGTTAAAACCCTCACTGAACGCACCCCTGAGAGCATCATCGCTGCCGTCGAAGCGAGTGGACTGCGGGGCAAAGGGGGTGGCGGTGCTCCCACCGGAGCCAAATGGCGCCTCATGGAGGGAGATTTCGACGGCCGCCCGAAATACGTCGTCGTCAACGCCGATGAGAGCGAACCCGGCACCTTCAAAGACGGCCATATCCTGAGCAAAGACCCCCACCTCCTCATCGAAGGGATCCTCCTCACCTGCTATGCCCTTGGAGCCCACGATGCCTACATTTACATCCGGGGCGAGTACTACGAACGCCAACAGATCCTCCAGCACGCCATCGACGAAGCCTACGCAGCAGGTATCCTCGGACAGAGCATCATGGGGAACGACTATCGCGTCGATCTGACGGTACACCGGGGAGCCGGTGCCTACATCTGCGGAGAAAAATCGGCCCTGCTCGAATCGATGGAGGGGAAACGGGGGCACCCACGCCTCAAACCCCATCAAAAAGAGCCCGAATGGTACTTCGGCAACCCCACACTGGTCAACAACGTCGAGACGATTGCCACGGTGCCCTTCATCGTCACCGAAGGGGCAGAGGCCTATCGGCAGTACGGGACGGAACGCTCCCCCGGAACCCTCCTCTTTGCCCTGAGTGGCCACGTCAACCGCCCCGGCGTCTACGAAGCCCCGTTTGGTACCCCCCTGATGGAATACATCGAACACTACGGCGGCGGCATCCGAAACGGCGGCACCCTCAAGGCCGTCATCCCCGGCGGTGCTTCTACCTCGGTGCTTACGGCGGATGAAGCGGCACAGGCTCGGCTCGATTATGAGAGCATGCAGGGGCTCGGATCGGCACTCGGTACCGGAGGGATAATCGTCATGGATGAGAGTGTCAACATGGTCGAAGCGCTGAAAAACCTGATGGCCTTCTATCACGACGAATCGTGCGGCCAGTGCACCCCCTGCCGGGAAGGCACCGGCTGGGTCGATGCGATCCTTGCCCGGATACTTGCTCGGGAAGGGAGCCGGGATGACCTGAAAAAGCTTCTCGACATTTCTGAGACCATGAATGGCAAGACCGTCTGCGTCTTCGCCCCAGCGGCCTCCAGTGTGATCGATGCCATGGTGCAGAAGTTTGAAACCGAATTTCTCCGATACCTCGACACAGGAGGTGCAGCATGAGTACCCCATCGGTCACCATCACCGTCGACGGAGCCCCGATCGAGGTCAACCCTGAGCGTATGCTGCTCCCCGAACTCCTCGACAAGGGGTTTTCGATCCCCCACTTCTGCTATCAGGAGAGTCTCGGCAGCGACGGCAACTGCCGCATGTGCATGGTGGAGATCGCCGGAAAGAAACGCCCCCAGATCGCCTGTGATACCCCCATCGTCACCGGGATGGAGATCCGTACCCGTGGCGAATCGATCGAAAAAGTGCGCCGCGACATCCTCGAACTCGAACTCATCAACCACCCCGTCGACTGCCCCATCTGCGATCAGGCAGGAGAATGCAGCCTCCAAGACTACTACATGGAGTACGGTTTGTACCAAGGGAAGGTGGACAAAAAAGAGAAACACCCCTTCGACAAACACATCGATCTCGGTGCCAATGTAATGCACGATCAGGAGCGGTGCGTCCTCTGCCAGCGGTGTGTCCGCTTTTGTCGAGACGTGACCCACACCGATGAGCTGTGTGTTGCCGGGCGGGGGGATCGCTCGTACATCACCACCGTACCGGGCGAGAAGCTCCACAACAACTACGCCATGAACATCGTCGACCTCTGTCCGGTCGGTGCCCTGACGAGCAAAGACTTCCGTTTCCAGCAGCGGGTGTGGTTCCTCGCCACCTCCCCCTCCGTATGCCACGGCTGTGCCAAAGGGTGTGCCATCGACATCGACCATGCCAAATCCAAATACCACGACGATACCATTTACCGTTTCCGCCCCCGGAAAAACCCGGAGATCAACGGAGAATTCATCTGCGATGCCGGGCGCCTGAGCTACAAAGAGACGCAAACCAATCTTTTGAAAACGTGTCATATCAGAAAAGAGACTCTCCCGGAAGCCGAAGCACTCGATCGATGGAGAGCGATCCTCACCGAGGATGAATACCCGATCGTCGTGCTGGCCGATGCCAACCTCTACACCGAAGAGTTGGCCGCGCTTCAAGCCTTTGCCCGGACACTCCATGCCCGGCTTTATGCCCCGCTCGAAGCGTACCACGATCCCGCGTTTGGCGATGACTGGCTCAAAAGCCCTCAACGTGCTGCCAATTCCGAAGGGGTCAAACGTCTCGGGATCGCCACGGAGATGCCAACCATCAATGACAATACGCTTGTCATCAATGTCAACCACCCTGACGGCCACCGTACCGCCAACCGTATCGATCTTTTGACCCATCAACCTGACGAAGATACCGGAAGGGTACCAGCACGCCTGACCCTCCCTATCGCCCCGTGGGTGCAGAGCAGCGGGCACCTCATCAATGAAGACGGCATCAAACAGTATTGCGAACAGGTATTGCGCCGGAACGATCCGATCCCCACTCTGATCGAACGTCTGAAGCAGGTGACGGACGAAGAGTATGACAAGCACTTTGACAACAGGGAGACGGCATCATGACAACCGCACAAATCCTCGTCACCCTCGGCTCCATCGTCCTGGCCGCCCTGCTCGCACTCCTGATGATCCCGGTACTGGTTTGGCTCGAGCGTCGGGTGTGCGGACTCATCCAGGATCGCCCCGGCCCCAACCGCACCAATGTCTTCGGCTTCCGACTCGGTGGCGTCGTCCAATCGTTTGCCGACGTGGTCAAACTGGTCACCAAGGAGGAGTACATCCCCGGTCACATTCGCTACGGTCGGTGGATTTTTCTCCTCGCACCTATGATCACGTTTGCCTCGGCACTGCTGGCGTTTATGGTGATCCCTTTTGCCGACACGGTGCAGGTCGACGGGGCTGCCCTCCGCATTCAGGGGCTCCCCGTTTCGTATGGGATCCTCTGGTATCTGGCGATCGGGTCGGTCGGGATTCTCGGGATGGTCTTCGGGGGATGGCTCAGCCACAACAAATACTCCCTGCTGGGTGCCCTGCGGGCTGCGGCTCAGATGATCAGCTACGAGCTGGCACTGGGTCTCGGGGTCATCAGCATGATCCTCACCTACGATACGATCGATTTCAACGCCATGGTACAGTGGCAGAGCGGCACCTTCTGGGGCATCATTCCCGCCTGGGGGCTTTTCATCCAACCTTTTGCCGCGGTGATCATCACCGTTGCCCTCTTCGTCGAAACCAACCGGGCACCCTTCAGCGTCGCCGAAGGGGAGAGTGAGATCGTCGCCGGGTTCTTCACGGAGTACACCGCCATGAAATTTGCCATGTATTTCATGGGGGAATACGTCGCCATGAACACCGCCGGTGCCGTCATCGTCACGATGTTCCTCGGCGGCTATCAGCTCCCCTGGATTGGCACCGGGACACTGCTGGAACACTTCCGCCCCGTGGCGGGTGTTCTGCTCCTGCTGGTACCGGCGGTGATGGCTCTGTTTATCCTCTGGATGCGGCGCAACAACCGGGTACGCCCCACCCTCAGCACCGACGGAGGGCGCGGGCGTGAAACCCGCATCCTCACCGGGGTACTTATCGGCACCACCCTCCTGATCGAAGCGGTACTGCTCTGGCTCCTCCTCGAGCCTGCCGGATCGATCGGGGCTTCGGTGGCAGTACCCCTATTGCAAATTGTCATCTTCGTCGTCAAACTGATGCTGGTCAACCTGTTCTTCATCCTCATCCGCTGGACGCTCCCCCGCTTCCGGTACGATCAGGTGCAGGTGCTCGGATGGCGCTACCTGCTGCCTGCGGCTCTGGCCAATCTGTTCGTCACATCCATCCTCGTCGCAGGAGTCGGTTCATGAATGACACGGCAAAATCCACCCGGATCACGACGGTTCCCCGCTACGGTGATCAAACCGCCGACAAGTTCTATCTACCCGCCATTTATGCCGGGATCAAAGTCACCCTCGGACATTTCGTCCGCAACTTCCGCGACATCACCGCCATGGAAACCCTCGAATATCCCGAGGAGCAACCCACCGATATCACCCCACGCTATCGGGGGCTCCACCGCCTCACCCACCGTGAAGACGGTTCGATCCGCTGCGTAGCGTGCTTCATGTGCGCTACTGCCTGCCCGGCTGGGTGCATCAACATCGTCGCCACCGAACGCACCGACGGGATCGACGAAAAAATGCCCGAAATTTTTGCGATCGACACCCTCGAGTGTGTCTTCTGCGGGATGTGCGTCGAAGCTTGCCCCTGCGATGCGATCCGCATGGACACGGGAATCTTCTCCGTCACCGGTCAAGCCCGGGAGGATTTCGTCCTCGATCGTGACCGCCTCCTCTCCCACACCGGAGCATTTGAGACGGAACAAACCCGGAACAAGGAGGCTTCCCATGATTGAGATGCTTGAGACATCCCTGTTTGCCCTGCTGACACTGGGTGTACTGACCGGGGGGCTGATGATTCTCCTTGCCCGACGCCCGGCCACCCATGCGATGGGTTTTTTCATCGTACTGCTCTGTGTAGCGGGGTTGTTTGCCCTGCTGCATCAGTCGTTTCTCTTTTTCGCTCAGGTACTGGTGAGCGTCGGCGGGGTCGTCATCGTGACGCTCATCATGATCCTCACCGTCAATCTCCGTGAAACAGACCTGCCCCCCGAGCCACACAAAACCCGATGGCTCATCGGTGCGGCCGTGGTCATCGCCCCGCTGAGTCTCCTCCTCTATCGGACACTCACGACACTCGGCGATGCCTTTCCACCTGTATCTGATGCCTTCGGGGGCACCCGATCGCTCGGAACCCTGCTGTTTCACGACGGGGTACTTCCGCTTGAGATCCTCTCCGTCCTCCTGCTGACCGCCATGGTCGGTGCGATCATCATCGGAAAAAAGGAGCAGTCCTATGACCGTGAATCCTGATGCCTATTTTGCCGTAGCCACATTGCTCTTTTCCCTCGGGATCCTCGGGGTGATCAGCCGACGCAACCTTCTCGTGATTTACCTCTCGATCGAGCTCATGCTCAACGCGGTCAACCTCATCCTCGCGACGTTTTCACGTCTCCATCCCGACGAGGGGGGTACAATGATCGCCCTGTTTATGATCGGGGTGATCGCAGCAGAAGCTTCCCTGTTTCTCGCCGTCATTGTCCAAATCTACCGCAAAAAACACACCCTCGACAGTGATGCATTTACCGAACTGGCACAAGGAAAGAAATTATGAATTCTTCCCTCCCCTCTCTCATCGTCCTTCTGCCGTTTTTCGGAGCCGGGGTCATGGGATTTATGTACCTCTTCGTCCCAACCGGCCGGGATCTCCGCCGTTTCTACGTCGCCGTAGGAATCGGCGCTCCCCTGCTGGCCGCCCTACTGGGGTTGATCGTCGTGGGGGAGATGCTTACCCTCCCGGATTCGGCTTCTATTGCTTCCCCGCTCTACTCCTGGATCGCCATCGGTTCGTTTGAAATCGATGTGGCGTTTGTGGTCGACCAGCTGAGTGCCGTGATGCTGCTGGTGGTGACGCTCATCGGATCTCTGATCCACATTTATGCCGTCGGATACATGTGGGACGATCAGGGATTCGGGAAGTTTTTTGCCTATTTCAACTTTTTCCTGGGCGCAATGCTCCTCCTTATTCTGGCGGATAATCCTATTCTCCTTTTCATCGGCTGGGAGCTCGTGGGGCTTGCTTCGTACCTGCTTATCGGCTTCTACCATCATGACACAGCCAACATCACCGCCGCCAACAAAGCGTTTTTGCTGAATCGCGTCGGGGATTTTGGATTTGTCAGCGGGTTGGGGTTGTTGTTTGTCCTTCAGAATCAGAGTGGATTTGATTTTGTAGCGATCTTTTCCGGATTGGGGGGGATAGATGCTACAATGCTCTCTCTCGTCGGCCTGCTCCTCTTCGTCGGTGCCATGGGCAAATCGGCTCAGATCCCCCTCTACGTCTGGCTCCCAGACGCCATGGCCGGCCCCACGCCGGTCTCGGCGCTCATCCACGCGGCGACGATGGTCACGGCCGGGGTTTACATGGTCGCCCGCTTTTCCCCCCTGTACAACCGTATCCCCGATGTCGGTCTCTTCATCGCGGGCATCGGAGCGGCTTCGGCACTGCTGGCCGCGCTGTTTGCCTCCTGGCAGAATGACATCAAAAAAATCCTCGCCTACTCCACCATGTCTCAGTTGGGGTACATGTTCATCGCCGTGGGACTGGGAGAATACAGCAACGGCATCTTTCACCTCGCCGCCCATGCATTTTTCAAAGCACTCCTCTTCATGGGAGCGGGAGCGGTGATCATCGCCCTGCACCATGAGCAGGATATTTTCAAAATGGGGGGACTCGGCAGCCGCCTTCCTGCCGTCCGTCGCACCATGCTTGTCGCCACCCTTGCGATCACCGGTATTCCGATCTTCGCCGGATTTTTCAGCAAGGATGCGATCCTCGCGTATGCATTTGCTTCGGGGCACACCACCATCTGGGCTGTCGGCGTTGTGGTAGCCTTCCTGACGGCGTACTACATGTTCCGACTTTACTTCGTGGTGTTTGTCGCCCCGAGTCAACAATCATCACAGTCATCGCCTCTTGTCCCCCTGCCACGCTCCATGGTCTGGCCGCTGTTTGTCCTGGCGGCGGGGAGCCTCTTCCTGGGATTTTGGAATCTTCCCGAAGCGTACGGTGGAGGTACCTGGTTCAGCCATGAACTCCATCTTGCTGATCACGAGGCGCATCTCCGGTTTGCCGAAGAATACGTACTGGATGGGTTCAATGTCCTTGTGGCGCTACTCGGGATTGCTATGGCGTATCGCAAATTTGTCCGTCCAGCCCACCCGCTGAATCCCCCTGTCCACCGGCTCGCCTGGCAAAGCGCTCTGGCAAATACCCTCTACATCGATACCCTGTATGACCGGCTCATCGTCCGCCCACTCCGGGGACTCAGCGACCTGCAAGACCGGCTCATCGATCCGAAGATCATCGACGGGTCACTCCGGGGCTTGGTCGCCCTCTACCGAGGTGTCGCTGCCCAATCCGCCCGCCTTCAGAACGGCAACCTGCGTTGGTATGCACTGACTTTCCTTCTCGCCGTCAGCGGTATCTCCCTCTATCTGCTCATCGCCATCGGAGGTGCCTCATGAGTGTTGTTCTGACGTGGATTGTTTTCCTTCCTATGCTGTTTGCCGGGGTGCTGGGGCTTTTTCGGGTGCGCCACACGGTGTTGCGTGCCGGAGCGATGCTCTCAGCCCTGCTCGTGCTCGTGCTCACCTTGCTGGCCGCCATGCAATTTGATCCACAGGCAGAGGGGATGCAGTTTGTCCGTCATCTGCCGTGGATCTTTCAGTATGGTATCACCTACTATCTCGGACTCGATGCCCTCTCACTGGTGATCCTGCTGGTGATCGCCCTTCTGATGCCCCTTTTGTACCTCTATATGTGGGACAATTCGACCTCAGGGTACTGGTACAACATGCTCCTCCTCCAGACTGGCGTTACCGGAGCAGTACTGGCACTGGACATGGTACTCTTCTATCTCTTCTATGAGACGATGCTGCTGCCGATTTTCATCATGATCGGACGCTACGGACACGACTGGAACCATGCCCATGCCATGAAAATCCTCCTCTTCACTGTGCTGGGATCGATGGCCATGCTTTTTGCCATCCTCTACCTCGGGTATGCCCATTACAATTTTTACGGTAATTGGAGTTTTGCCTGGCATGATCTGGCTAAACTCCCACTCGATCCACAGACAGCCACCTGGCTGGCCGCAGGATTTCTGCTCGCGTTTGCGATCAAAATCCCTCTGCTTGGCTTCCATACCTGGATGGCATCAGCCTACGCCTCTGCTCCCACCCCGGCACTGGTCATCCTCTCGGCAATCATGGCCAAGCTCGGAATTTACGGTTTGTGGCGTTTCGGATACGGGATTTTTGCTCACATTCTCCATCTCTACGAACCGATCCTTCTGACACTCTCTCTGGTCGGGATGCTCTACTACGCCATCCATGCCATTACTCAGAACGACCTGCGAAAAATGTTTGCCTACTCGTCCGGATCCCACCTCTCTCTGATCGCCCTCGGGGTCGTACTGGCCAACCTGTATACCTGGAGCGGCAGCCTCTACCTCATCGCCACCCATGCTCTGGCTTCAGCCGGGATCTTCCTGATGATCGGACTGATCCATCAGCGAACCAACACGGTGCAGATCGATGCGCTGGGAGGGATCGCTTCGGTGGCGCCACGATTTACCTTTTTCTTCACCTTTTTTGCGCTCAGCATTGTCGGGGTTCCCGGCACCGGAGGGTTTGTCGCCGAACTACTGATCATCATCGGAGCCTTCAGTATCCATCCCTGGCTCGGAGTAGCGACGGCGACCACGATGCTCGCAGCCATGCTCTTTGTCTTCTGGATGCTCCAGCGCACCCTGTTCGGGGCGCCGGCTCCCTCAGTCACCACGTTTGCTGACCTGAGCCGACGTGAAACCGTGATGCTCGCCCCACTGGTGCTGCTGCTTCTGATCACCGGCATCGCCCCATCCCTCTTTGCCCCGATCTTTACCCCACAAATCCAGGAAATGTTGCTTCAATTTATCCATGCGGCCGGAGGTGCGTCATGATGGCCGCACTCGCCCCCTTTCTCCCTACTACGCTGGTGATCCTCGGTGCTTTTGTTCTGCTGCTCATCAGCACGGTTCGCTCAATCCATCTCAAATCGTACCTCTACATCACGGTGGCATTTCTCCTGCTGGCTTTTGCCGCTGCATTGCCAGAGTTTGGAACCCGATCCGGGGTCTATCTCCTCCCCGAAATATTTGGTCAAACCTACCTCGCCGATGATTTTGCGACCCTGTTCGACCTCATGTTCCTCGGAGGCGGAGCACTGACCCTCCTGATCAATGCGATTTACCTGCGCAAGCGAGACTATTACAACGGTGAATTCTTCGCACTCTTTTTGTTTGCCATTTTTGGAATGATGACACTGGCACATACCAACGATCTCGTCGCCGCCTTCATCAGTCTCGAGCTCACCTCTATCGCCATCTACGCCCTCACCGGCTACCACAAAAACTATCGCGGCAGCAACGAAGCGATGCTCAAATATCTCGTCCTCGGCGCGTTTGCCGGGGTGATG
>JALVWV010000030.1 GCA_027023145.1 Campylobacteraceae bacterium
AAGCCGGGAAGGCTGTCGCGGTACCAATAAAGGTACCGATGCCATCTGCTGTACCAGCCTTACCGTCGCTGCCATTGAGGTGGCAACTCTTGCATGCCAAGTGATTTCCGACCATGTCTTTGGTCAAGGGGTGGGTATTGGTATGTGCCATAATATCCTCACCGAGTTTGACCATTCGCCCTACTTCACCTGCAGGATACTCCTTGGGAGCGGCTCCTCCGAAGAGAAATCCGACGGCAACTGCACTCAGCAGCGTTACTTTCATCACTTTCATGTGTACTCCTTCTATATGTGATAGGAGTATCTTACCGTGCTCTGCGTAACTTTTGCGTAAATCAATTCAACTTATTAAAAAGATAAGTAAAGATACTCCCAACACCCGGTGTAGACATCAACTGAATCTCAATCCCGTTTTTGTCACAAATGTGTTTGACGATGCTCAACCCAAGGCCAAATCCACCCTGGACCGTGTTTTCACGTTGATAGCGCTCGAAAACACGGCGGGTATCGCGGATCCCGATCCCTTGGTCGATGATGCTTAGGCGGATATGCGTCTCCTCTTCGGTCAGTTCGATACGGATCGTGGTGGATTTCCCGGAGTATTTGATGGCGTTGGAGAGGGTGTTGTCGATGATCCGCTGGAGTTCGACACGGTTGATCCGGATGATGAGCCCTTCGGTGACTGCCTCTTCGATCACGATTGATTTGACCTGTGCCAGATCGCGAAAGAGATCAACCCGCTCTGAGAGGAAATGGGAGAAATCAATCGACTCGGGGCGGTAGGCGACGTGATCCTGCTTGATGTGGTACTCAATATCTTCGTAGATGAGGGTGATATTGTGCATGGCGTTGCGCAAGCGGCGGAAGGGTTTGTTTGGCTTTTCAGACTCCAGCATCTCAAGATTCAACTGCATCACCCCAATCGGTGTCTTAAGCTCGTGCATTGCATCGTTGAAAAAGGTGTTCAGGTATCGGTTAATCCGCTCGAGGGGCTTCAGGCTGATCCGGATAAAGAAGAGGGTCATCAGAAACACAATCGCCCCGAGAAAAAGCGCCCCAATCAATGCCTTGGTGTA
The DNA here is from genome assembly GCA_027023145.1 of Campylobacteraceae bacterium. Taxonomy (GTDB): domain Bacteria; phylum Campylobacterota; class Campylobacteria; order Campylobacterales; family Sulfurovaceae; genus S017-3. The sequence continues at coordinate 1,077 of JALVWV010000030.1, forward strand.
GATGGATCGGTACGAAAAAGGCTGCGCCACCACAAGGTATCGGGCACCGAGGCGGTTGGGGTTGAGGACAATCCGCTTGCTAATCAGATCACTTTGGGCAAAATCAGCCATCCCCCGTCCACAATGATCGGTAGCGAAGATCAGCTTCCCATCTCCACCATACACATGGGAGTTGTACAGCACAGATCGAGGAAAATCAAACATCTTCTTCCGTGTTCGGGAAAAATCGTTAATGCTCCTCTCCACTCCGTAGGCATAGTGCTCCAAATCTTGCAGGCGATTGTGGCGATAGTTCTGTTTTTCGATGCTGATGTAAAAGTACGCCGGGATGCTCACAAGGATCACAATAAGCGCTGAGTAAAAGAAAGCCAGCGTGTAAATGTAGCGTTTATCATGCCAGATCAATGCGATACCCCAGCCCTTTTTGGCTCACGATCAAATCCGGCCGCGTCTTGGTACGGATCTTGCGGATGCACATACGGATATCCGCTTCGGTGACCATCTTGTAGTCCCAGACATCTTCCCAGAGACGCTTGGTGGGGACGAATTCTCCGGCATGCTGCACCAGGTAGCTCACCACCTGCGCCTCCCGTTTGCTTAGCGATACGACAGCATCATCATGCACCATCCGTCCAGTAGCCGTCTCAAAACGGTACCCCCCGACCAACGCCACACTTTCCCGATTGGAGTGGTAATAATAGAGCTTAAGTACCTGTTCTACCCGGTATTTAAGCTCCCGAGAGGCAAACGGTTTGCGAATATAATCGTTGCAGCCCAATTCATAGCCTATACTTAGATCATCGATGTCCGTCAGGGAGGTGATGAAGATCACCGGGATGTCGTTGCCCTCCTCTCGCAGGTGCCGGACAATATCATAGCCACTGGCGCCGGGAACCCGGATATCCAGCAACAGCAGATGAAACGTCTCTGAATAAATCGCATCAAGCGCTGCATTACCATCCTCGTATCCCACCACATCATAACCGAGGGACTCGAGGTACTCTCGGATGGTTTCATTGTATTCCGGGTCGTCTTCGAGGAGGAGGATTTTGTGCGTTGTCATCGGATGATTACTCCTGTTTGATTGTTTTCCACACTGGGGATTTCGTGCCGTGCCCTTTTCGTAAAAGCGACCTGATTGGCCGAGGTGATGAGGAGATACCCAAGACGGTCATCATGGTAATTGCGCAGATCAAAATAGCCAAAAAGATGCCCCCGGCGGGTAAAGTACCCAAAACTCCCCAAATCGGAAAGTTTCGCCCCCTTCAACGCATCAAAACTCTCAGGATCTTCGACCGATCCTACCAGCACATACGCCTCACCGACACGAGGAGCCCGCGCAAGGGTAAGCGCAATGGGGAGGTACTTCCGATCAAGGACAATGTAGAGACGATACCCCTGCTCTTCCAGCCGCCTCCGTAAATGCTCAAACCCTTCGATCACTTCGATGGAGCCTTCAAAGGTACCGTTTTTGAGGATGGGGGAGATCGCCTTGATGTTCAGACGTTTGCCCACTTCGATCGAGACCAGTGGTGTGTGTCGCTGACGCGCCAGTACCAGCCCTTCCCGAAAAGAAGCCAGCTTCTCCCCCCGCACAGAAAAGTCCCAGCTCCGCAGATACGCCCGCAACAGCCGATCATGTACCTGCACATCAAACCGATACCCCTGCAAGCGTGCCAGTCGCTCAATTTTCGCTGTGATAATGTCGAAGACCCTCTTCCGATCATCTGCCGCATACGCACTGAGTAACTCCTTGTCCTGACTGAGCAGCAGAGAGAGCGACAACGCCCGCTGCTGCTCCTCCTCGAGCATGTTTTTGGTAAAGAGCAGCATCGTATCAAGCGAAGCGATGGTCTCTTTTTTCTGATAATCCTGCGAGAGGGTATGGACGAGATACAAAGAGACCGCCAGCACCCCCAACGCAAACACAATCACGATCTTGTCGATTTTGCCAGTTACTACCTCAAAGAGTTTCATAAATACCTTTTTAGATTTGGATTAAGGCGTTGCAAAGCAACGCAAACCAAAATTCCTACTTCCTACTTCCTACTTCCTACTTCCTAATTCCCAATTCCCAATTCCCAATCAAAATTATACCCAACCCACTATCCAACCATGCTATAATCTCCCCATGAAACCCACACCCACCACCCGCGATCGCCTCCTCGATGCCACCTTTGCCCATGTCTACCGCTACGGCTACCACGGTGCTTCGACGGCTGCGATCCTCCGCGATGCTGATGCCCCCAAAGGATCTATGTACCACCATTTCTCTTCCAAAAAAGGGATGGTACTGGCGATGATCCAGGAGCGACTTACCCCGAAAATGGAAGTGTTTTTTGATTTCACCCACTCCGACAGTGAATCGGCACTTACTGTACTTGAGCGCACACTTGAAGCCATGACCGCCAACACCCCACTCATCACCTACGGCTGCCCCCTGCACCGACTGATGCTTGAGATGGGCGCACTCGATCCAGAGATCCTCGCAGCCACTCAGCACGAGTACGACCGCCTCAGCACCACCCTCTCCGATCTGCTCCGTCACGGGATGGAGATCGGAGAGATCCGTCAGGACGATCCCCTGAAGCTCGCCCAACACATCATCCTCTCCGTCTGGGGCTTCCTCTCCCGCCCCCCGGCAGATTCCTCGGTCGAACGCTTCCGCTACGACTGCCAATATCTAATCAAAAGATTACGTCCATGACTCCTGCATCCCATACCGAATCGTTTACCGTCCACCCCACGGACTGCATCAGCACCCTCGACCCCACCCTACCTGACCTCCTTGGTACCTACATTCTCGTCCAATGGATGGAGATCACCGCCGCCAAACTCATCAATACCGTATTGAACACCAATGAACGCCTCACCGTCGGAGAGCACGTCGACATCCATCACACCGGCATGGCCAGGCTCGGAGAGACCGTCACTATCACTGCTACCCTCACCGAACACGACAAAAAGCATGCCCGTTTTACCATTGAAGCCTACAACGATGGCAAACTCATTGCCACGGCTGAGCACACAAGAGCGATCATTCCCCATAAGCTTCTTGAGCGGATGATGCGCTGATAGAAAGGGGCTGGGACTTCAGTCCCACAAGCATCGTTTACGATGTATCGGCGCGTTGTGCCCTCACAACACCATCAATGTCGATGTGGCGTGTATATCAAATTTCCTCGTTCCCCATCTCCCGATGGGGAATACATACATACCGTTGGAGAGCGGGATGTGTTCCATATCGGGAGATATGGAACAAGGGGACAACTCTTTCCCTGGAAGTGGAGACTTCAGTCCCACCAAAAGGTCAAACGATAATGCAACCTCAGGGTGAGGCTGAAGCCTTCACTTCCGGATCAAATCGCGCTGCGATTTTGGTGTGCTGTTGCACACTACGCAATACATCGCAAGCGATGTTTATGGGACTGAAGTCCCAGCCCCTTAATACGTAACACTTCCCACTTAACACATAGCACACAACACGC
>JALVWV010000031.1 GCA_027023145.1 Campylobacteraceae bacterium
CGAATTTATTGTTGTCATCGGCTCCAATACCATGGAAGCCCATCCCATCATCGCTAACCGCATCGTCGACATGGCCAAAAAACACAATTGTGTAGCCACCATCGATGTGCGGGAGACCAAGCTGGCACGGCTGGCCAAGCACAATTGCATCATCCCGTTTGAATCGAACCTGATGATCCTCAATATGATGGCGTACGTCATCCTCGATGAGGAGTTGTACGATCGGGACTTTATCACGCGGAGAACGACGGGATTCGAAGCGTACCGTGAGAGCATCCTGAACGATCCGTATGCTGATCCCCGCTTTTTTGAGCAGGTGGAGGGGTATGAATATCTGGCCAAGCAAATCCCCAACATCGCCCGTGAATATGCTATCCGCCGCTCGATGATCTTCTGGGGACTGGGGTTGACTGAGCACATTGACGGTACCGCCTCAGTGATGGCCGCGACCCATCTGGCACTCCTGACCGGTAACATCGGCAAAACCGGAGCCGGCCTTATGCCCCTGCGAGGACAGAACAACGTCCAGGGAGCCTGTGATATGGGGTGCCTGCCGTATTATCTACCCGACTATCAGACACCCGAGACCATTGGGATGATGACCCCGCAGCTGGTCGAGGCGATGGAGCGGGGTGAGATACGGGCGTTGCTGAATATGGGCGAAGATCTGGCGCACATCCACCCCAACCAAAACAAGATTGATGCAGCGCTGAAGAAACTCGATTTTATGATGGTGCTAGAGCTGTTTGAGACCGAGGTGACCCGCTATGCCGACATCGTCATCGGGGTCAAATCGGCGTACGAAAAAACCGGTGTCTACATCAATGCCATGCGCCGACTCCACCTCTCCCAGCCGCTGGTCGAGAGTGATCTTCCTGACGACTGGGAAGTCCTCACGCAGCTGGCACATGCTTTGGGCGATGGGGAGAATTTTGCTTTCGTCTCGTCGCAGGATGTCTGGGATGAGGTGCGCCGGGTGGCTCCGAGGCGTTTCAGCGGCGCGGACTATTACCGGCTGGAGCGTCACCGCAAGCGGGGGATGCAGTGGCCGATCTACCACGAGGATACGCCTATTTTGCATTTGCTTGACTTCCGAACCGAGGATGGACTGGGAAAATTCCGGTATCGTCCATGGCAAAAGCGCGGCATGGTCGAAGCGATTCTTGAGGGGCGGTTTTATCTCGATAGCCCATCCGGCTACTACCTCACTACCGGCCGTACCCTTGCGCACTACAACAACGCTGCCCAGACCAAACGAAGCCGTAAACTCGATACCAAGTACGATGAAGACCTCCTCCTGATGCCCATAGAAGATGAAGGCAAATACGGAGACCGGGTGATCCTCCGCAGTCCCCACGGAGAGACCGAAGCACTGAGTGTCCGCTACACCGATAAGGTTCGCCCCCGTACACTCTTTACCACCTTCCACCACGCCAAAAGCCGCACGAATGCTCTCTTCGGCGATGAGGCAGACGAGATCGTCATGACAGCACGTTTCAAGTCGGTTGAGGTGGAGGTGATCCCGGTGGGGGATGCGGTGGGGTGCAGCTGAGAGTTGAGAGTGGTGAATAGTGAATAGTTTTGGTTTGCGTTGCTGTGCAACGCTTTTGTTGGAGTAGGGACTTCAGTTCCGTATAGTCCTCCATAAAATGGCACCATTTTAACGGGCTAAAGCCTCTGCTCCTAAGAGCGCACATTCTTCCATAATCTTTGCATTTGTGGGACTGAAGTCCCAGCCCCTGAAAAGTATGACAATTTGACATATTTTTCCCTTTGTTGCTTTTTTTGTTCTATACTTTTGGGGTAATAAGCCCAAAGGATTTCCCATGAATAAACTTGCCATACCTATTCATCACAAGATATACACCCTGCGTGGAAAACAGATCATGCTGGATGAAGATTTGGCATCGTTGTATGACGTGACAACCAAGAGACTGAATGAACAAGTCAAAAGAAACAGCGAAAGATTTCCCGATGATTTTATGTTTCAGCTTACGGAAGAGGAGCTTAAATCTCTAAGGTCGCAATTTGCGACCTTAGACACCGGACGAGGCAAAAACTTGAGGTCGCAAATTGCGACCTCAAGTTTGGAGATGCATGGTGGACGACGATACATGCCCTACGCCTTCACCGAAAACGGTGTCTACATGCTCTCTGCCGTACTCAAAAGCAAAGTAGCTGTAGAGGTGAGCATTGAAATCATGCGTACGTTTACGAAACTGCGTGAATTTTCTCTTCATTACAACGCTTTGGCGAAACAACTGATTGAGATGGAACAAAAAAACAATAAAGAGTTTCGTAAAATTTATGCTCTATTGGATGAATTGATGGCGGGAGCTCGTGAAGCTGATGCCAAAGTGATGGGTTTTCTCCGAGGAGGTGCCTGATGCAGCGCAACCTCCTCAAACAGTTTGGCAACGATGCCGAGACGCTGGCGACGCAGTTTCTCGAAGAGGCTGGTTTTGTGATCGTCGAACGCAACTATTATGCCCGTAAACTTGGTGAGATTGACATCATCGCTCACAAGGGAGGAGTGTTTCATTTCATCGAAGTCAAGAGCAGTCAGAAATCGTTTGATCCTGTGTACAATCTCACCCCTGCCAAAATGCGAAAAATTATTCATTCTTCCCAGTATTACCTTAAAGCACATGGTCTGGATGTTGCGTACTGTATTGACGCCCTGCTCGTGCGTAGAGGCGAGGTGGAATTGATCGAAAATATCACCATGTAATCGTTGTTTTGCACTCTTTTCGAAACAAAAACAAAAAAAGTTGACAAATTTACTCCGATATGCTATAAACCCTCAGAGAAATGAGTGTATAATCGCATTTCCTAAAATACCCACTTATCCAAAAGGAATGACACAATGGCAAAATATGTTGAACTGACCAATGAAAACTTCGATGCCACGATCGCTGAAGGCGTGACTATGGTAGACTTCTGGGCTCCCTGGTGTGCTCCCTGTCGTATGATCGCTCCCGTTGTCGAGGAACTCGCCGAAGAGTACGAAGGCAAAGCGACCATCGCAAAAGTGAACACCGACGAAGAGCAGGAGATCGCGATCAAATACGGTATCCGCTCTATCCCCACTATGCTGTGGTTCAAAGACGGTCAGCTGGCGGATCAAATGATCGGTGCTGCTGGTAAAGGCGTCTTCGAAGAGAAGCTCAAGGCTCTCCTCGACTAATCCCCTTTTTGGAACACTTTCGGGTGTTCCACCCCTCTTTCATTTTGGCTGAATAGTTCATCAAGCTAATTAGCGATATAATCAGCTTTATCAACTTTTTTGTACTGCACATAACTCACAACAATTCAGGAGGACAAACTCATGTTAGATTGCGCAATTATCGGTGGTGGCCCGGCTGGGCTGACAGCAGGACTCTATGCGACACGCGGTGGACTTAAAAATGTCACCATGTTTGAGATGGGAGCTCCCGGTGGGCAGATTACTCAGAGCAGTGAAATCGAAAACTACCCTGGAGTCTTTCGTGAAGGGATGACCGGAATGGATCTGATGGAGCCCTGGCCCAATCAGTGTATGCACTTTGGACTCAAACATGAGATGAAAGAGGTCAAGCGGGTCACCAAAGAGGGAGAAAACTTCACTTTGCACCTTGACAATGGCGATACTGTTGAGGCGATGACGGTTGTCTTCGCAACGGGAAGCACCCCGCGACGTGCCGGGTTTGACGGCGAAGAAGAATTTTTTGGCAAAGGGGTAAGCACGTGTGCTACCTGCGACGGCTTTTTCTACAAAGGCAAGGAGACGGCAGTACTTGGCGGCGGCGACACCGCACTCGAAGAAGCCCTCTATTTGGCCAATATCTGCTCCAAAGTTTATCTCATTCACCGCCGTGATACCTTCCGCGCCGCCCCTCCGACTGTCGAGCGGGTGATGAAAAATGACAAGATTGAGTTGGTACTGAATGCCTCGATCGACAAAGCCTTTGGCGGTCCGATGGGGCTCGATGGTCTCGAGATTGCGTTCAAGGACGGCTCCAAACGTACGCTGAATGTCCCGGGTGTGTTTGTTTTCGTCGGTAACAACGTTAACAACCACGTCTTGCGTCAAGCCGACGGCAGCTACCTGTGTGCCACCAACGACAACGGCGAAGTGATCGTCGATCTGAAGATGCACACCGATGTCGAAGGGCTCTTCGCTGCCGGTGATGTGCGCGTCGATGCGGCCAAGCAGGTCGTATGTGCCGCCAGTGATGGGGCAATCGCCGGGATGCAGGCACTCGACTACGTCCTCGAGCGTCAGTAATGGTACGCGTGGGGATTCTCGGCAGTACCGGCCGAATGGGCGCACACCTGATCAAGAATGTGCTCGAAGAGGAGGAATTGGAGCTGAGTACACTCCATGTCTACGATGAGCTCACCACGCCGGTACCCGAGTCGGTACTGTTGACCAACTCCATGGTCAAATTTCTCGACAATTGTGATGTCGTGATTGACTTCTCTGCACCAGTGGCGACCCAGAGTCTCCTTGAGACGGCGATCGAAGACCCCAAGCCTCTCGTGATCGCCACGACAGGCTTCAGCGCTCATCAGCAG
>JALVWV010000032.1 GCA_027023145.1 Campylobacteraceae bacterium
CTCATTAGAATAACATAGTAGTATCCTGTACTTTCATCTTGCTCTCCTCCAGATAGTTCAAAGCCTCCTATTTCGATATTGGATGCCTCTCCACCACCAAGGCTACCTTGTTTCCAAGCAGCTGTTCCGTCATTATTCTTTTGCCCAATCACAGGCTTATTGAGTGTATTCCAACCTCTATGGTCTTTTAATTTTACAAGAACATTTGAATCCCCAATCAGTTTCGTATTGCTGGAGATAAGAATTGGCTCGTCTATGATACAAGTCATGGGACCCTTGAGATAAACGGTTGTCAATGTACTATCTGAAGCTACCCTGTCAAGAGCGGCATTGATGGCGACCTGATCATCTGTACTGCCATCATTTTTGCAATCCTCTGAGGTGATATAGATAGTATTTTCGCTCACCTCTCCATTACCACGTACCGTCACGACAACCGTATCGGTACTTGTGGCGTTATCATTATCCGTTACCATCAAGGTAATCGTATGTGTCCCCACGCCAAAATCACTCTTTGAGAAACGCTGGCTGGTACTGAGTGTGACGGATCCCTCTTTCCATAAGTATTTGGTGATACTGCCATCGTTATCAAAACTGGCATTGGCATTGAGTGTAACGGTAGTGCCCTCTGTAACTGTTTGGTCGGCACCCGCATCGGCAATAGGAGCCTGGTTGACAGCATTGCTTACTTTTACTGTCCGCACCACTTGAACAGCAGCATTGCCTGCGGCATCAGAAACATTGTAAGTGACCGTATAGCTTCCCGCTGCTGCTGTGTTGACGGCTGAAGCATCGATGACAATGCGAGCAGAGATATCCCCGTCGACATCATCAGAGGCAGTCGCACCCAGTTCGGTGTAGGTCTGACCGACGGTGAGAGTCTGGGGGTTGGCGCCAAGCAGGGTGATGACGGGTTTGGTGGTGTCAGGAATATTGCTTACTTTTACTTTTACTTTTACTGTCCGTGTCACCTGAACAGCAGCATTGCCTGCGGCATCAGAAACATTGTAAGTGACCGTATAGCTTCCCGCTGCTGCTGTGTTGACGGCTGAAGCATCGATGGTAATGCGAGCAGAGATATCCCCGTCGACATCATCAGAGGCAGTCGCACCCAGTTCGGTGTAGGGCTGACCGACGGTGAGGATTTGGGGGTTGGCGCCAAGTAGAGTGATGACGGGTTTGGTGGTGTCAGGAACCAGTGGCTTGTAGCCATCCACAATCGCCAGCAGCTCCTCGAGCGTATCCACATCGTCTGGAGTCAATCCAGCAATGATACGGTTGATTGCCTCATGGTTGGCAGAGGTGACATCCGTGATGCTGAGATCCCGGTAGGTCTCCAGAGTGGGAGCAGGAGCATGCGTACTGTCCGAGGCATACGCCATGATGAGAGCCAACGCTTTCTCCCTTTTGGCAATGACCTCTTTTAACTCCTCTTTGGTGTCGACTTTGTCTTTGCCGATTCGTGCGATGAGGAGGTTGACATCTTGGATGTTTGAGGGGGTGACGCTTTGGATATCCAGGGTGTGATAGGTGTCCACATCCGGCGCTTTGGCTGTGTCGGGGTTTTGTGCGTAGTTTGTGATGACGGAGAGGGATTGTTGCCTAAGATCCTCCATGGGAAAAGCCCCTTCTTCACAGCCAGTAAGCAGTAGGGTCGCAACGGCGACAAGGAGGAGGAGGATATTTTTGGGGAGGATGAAGGTTCGCATAGCATGTCCTTGACTGAGAGGAGAGTATAGAGCAATAATGATGCTCAATCAGCAGGTTTGAATCTTGTATTCAGAATTATAGCACAAAATTGTCAACTAAAAGTCAAAATTTGAAAAATTGAAAAATGGGCACCCCTACAAACCCAATCAAAACCAACAATATAGCAGTAGGTTTTTAATAGCTCCCTCTTAGAAATCGTACGTTATACCAGCACTAATGATATTGGAGCGGACTTTGCTGGAGCCTGCATCTCTCAAGGTGTTCTGATAGTCAACAAACGCACCCCATCCCTGCTCGGTATCCCCCTGACCATCATGTGAAGCGAAATCGTACTCGACCCCTCCACCAAAATTCCAACCATTTCCTTCATAGAGGGGTTTGGACTTGTACTTGCAATCAACCTTCGTATGACCGTATCCAATCAAGGCATAAACATTGACCGCATCGCTGATATGGATCTGCGGTTTGGCGTAGAGACCGTAATGGGTCGTCGTCGCAAAGTTCTTACTCAGCTGTGAGCGGAGAAACCGGGCTTCGATTCCAAAATAAGGGTTAAAATCGTATCCAACACGAAGGATGCCCCCAAAATTGGTCGTGTCATACTTGCGTTCTCCAGTAGCGGCTTTGCCGGCGCAGGCACACTCAGAACTCACCATCCCTATGACACCCCCTATGCCGATATAAAAGGGTGTCACGACCGGTATGACCGGCGATTGAGCGGGTTCTGCATTTTTCCCCGCTTGAACCGAAAGCGTCATTACCAAACTCGAAGCCAACACTGCTAACGTCTTTTTCCACATGATTTCTCCCTTATGACTGTAGAAAATTTACACAATGCTATCGTAAATAATATTAAAGAAAGATTTATTCCAAAAATAATGAGCATAACATTTATATGCAATAAGCATACAAAGGTATTGGATATAGGGTTTCATTTAAGCTCGATAGTACTATAATCAACATTGATACTATTTATAAGTGAGAAACATCATGCAAACAAAAGCAATACGGATAATCGGCATTCTCCTTTTGGCAGCCACCACAGCTTGGAGCCTAGATGTTTCTCCTCTTCCGAAAAACATGACCCTCTCTCAAGCACTCTACATCAACTGCCTCCAGCGCACCCAAACCCAGCAAATGCTCAAAGATTATCTCATGGTTGCACTGGAGAGCACGTACAAAAATCCCAAAAAATCACTCAAAGAGGGAATCCCCCTCTATGACAAACGGATCCACCAACTCAACGACTATTTCCTCCCGCTGCTCTCCGATCACCCCAAAGAGAAAAAGATGGTCGCTGAAGCTCTAACGATCTGGAACGAGAGCAAAAAGCTTCTCCAAGCCCCTCCGACCAAAGCTAATGCCCTGATACTTGAAAAAAACTTCCTCAAGATGGTGCACAACCTCGGCAAAGCCAAAGTCCTCGCCAAAAAAAGCTTCAAAGCTGTCGGGATGACGGGCGGTCTCTGCCGCGACCCACTCTATATGAGCAATACATACCTGATGAAGCTATGGGGAGTCGATCTACCCGATTATCATGCTGTCATGACAAAGCGCATTGCCCACTTCCAAGGCAACATCACCAAGCTCAAAGCTTACAAGGGCAACACCGACCAGACCAAAGCGTACATTGACAAATCAGAAAAAGCGTTCTTGGTCTTTATCTTCATGTATGAAGACTCCAACACTGCCGTCCCCACACTCATCTCCAAAAATGCCGACAAAATATTTGTTTACATCCGTACCCTCAAAAAACTCTATGGAAGTATGCTGCATTGATTGTCGCTGAGGGAAGCATTTCTAAGCTGTTCCCCGCAAACGCTTCTCTTCGGCAATCAATTCGACAACACCATCTACCATATCCTGTACCGCTTCGACTTCAGTCACCCCGAGACGGCGAAGATTGCTGATGTCATAGACGCCCCCTTCGCTCTCAGAGTGCTCCCCGTGAACCCCACGGATCTGGAGATGGTGTTTCGCACAAATCGCTTCAAATCGTTCCCGATCTTCAGTCAGTTTGGGCAGTGCGATGTGGACGCTGGCGCGCATGGCGGTTCCGAGGTTGGTCGGGCAGCTGGTGAGATACCCCAGGTGGGCACTGCGGGCAAACGGCACCTGAGACCCGATCCCCGCAATCGCCCGTACCAACCGGCGAAAAACCTCTGCAATGTCCCCACCCGGCTGCATCGAAATGATCCGCATTTGATCCTCTTCGTTGACCCAGACGAGGAAGGTTTTGTCGTGGTTGTGGTAGATGCCGCGCCCGGAAGGCCAGTCACGGTTGAGCCCGGCCGACTCGAGGAATCGATCGCCTTCTTTGAACAAAAAGTGATCCTCAATCAGGGCTCGCTGCGTCTCGGGAGACATCCCTGTGAGGGGATAGTACGTCCCGGCCAGATCACCCGTGAGCGTCTCCAGTCCGGCGACAACGCGTCTCTCCACCTCATCCCGCTGTTCCCGGGTAATCGCCGGGCCCAGTGGCAGATCGGCTACGTTGCGCCCGACACGGATGCGGGTCGAGAGGATGAACTCCCCCTCCGGATCGGGATTGGGGGCCTTCAGCTTGGCCGGATCGAGATCGCTTCGGTGCGCGTCGGTCGGATGAAACCCATGATACGCCTCGATGATCGGGTCAAACAACGCTGCGTAGAGGATATAGGACTCCTCATCCCCCGCATACACTCCGATACTGCTGTCCGGATTGTCAACCCCGGAACGGATCGCCTGCTCCAAAGTAAAGCCATTGGAGGTCTGCACATCTTTGAGCGCTTCAAACATCTCCGGAGTCAAAAAACGACACAACATAGACTGACAATCGGTAGAAAAGGTGGGATAGGTCATCAAAAATCCTTCAAAAAAGAGTAGCCATCAGTATAGCACAACTTCACTCATCACTCATCACAATGCGGCTGAAGCCGCATCCCCTTATAAAAGCGTTGCGCCGCAACGCATACCAAAACTCCTCACTCCTCACTCCTCACTCCTCACTCCTCACTCCTAATTCCTAATTCCTAATTCCTCATTCCTAATTCCTCATTCCTCATTCCTAATTCCCAAGAACCCACCCTTTATACCGTTTCTTCTTGATCCGCGTACGCTCCAGACCAGAAAGTGCCTTGCTGATCACGTCAACATCAAGCGCCACATAGCTGATCGTCTCAGCAATGGTGATGTCTCCGATCTGCCCAGCATCGATCCCGATCCCTTTGCTCAGCGTCCCCACGAGATCGCCGGGGCGGAGTTTGTGGCGTTTGCCGCCATTTATGCAGAGTGTCTCCCGTGTACTGACCATGCGGTAGCGGCTCACCCTTTGGCCGGTGTCGCTCGAACTTTCGATGGCATCAGGGGCGACGGCTTGGGCTTTGGCTTTTTCGTACGGTGCCCGTAACGATATAGCCTTTCCCGCTTCCCCTGCCCGACCGGTGCGGCCGATCCGGTGGGTGTAGATCGCCGGATCAGAGGGGAGATCGTAGTTGACCACCAAGTCGATCCCGGAGATGTCAAGCCCTCGTGAAGCGACATCGGTGGCGACCATGATCCTCCGAGAACCGTTGCCAAAAGCGATCACCGCCTCCTGCCGCTGCCGTTGGTCGAGATCCCCATGAAGCTCCGTCACACTGTGGCCGGCTTGATCGAGTTTCTGTGCCAGCGCGATCGTATCCGCTTTGGTGGTGCAAAAAATCAACAGGGACTCCGGGCGGTGATGGTCAATGATACGTCGGAGGGTCTCATCCTTATCCGACGTTACGATGATCGATTCCCGAATCTGCACCGGTGAGTCGGTTTCGACTGCAATCGTGAGCGGGTCACGTAGCAACGTAGTACGCAGCTTTTCTACCCCTTCCGGGAACGTCGCAGAGAACAAAAGCGTCTGCCGTCCAGCCGGTATCTGGCGAGCGATACGGCCGATATCCTCCGCAAACCCCATCTCCAGCATCCGATCCGCTTCATCCAGCACCAGCCGCTTAACCGAGGAGAGATCGAGCGTCCCCTTGCCGAGATGATCCATCAGCCGCCCCGGTGTCCCGATGACGATCTGCACCCCGCGAGCAATCGTCTCCGCCTGCCCCCGCAGCGGCACGCCACCAGAGAGGGTCACGATCTTGAGATTGGGACGATAGGCCGCTACGGATCGCAACTGCGTTGCAATTTGCTCCGCCAACTCCCACGTAGGCGTGATAATCAGCGTTTCCGGCTCACGCACCTCCATTCGCGCTGCCACGGTGCACCCGATCCCAAACGCCAACGTCTTCCCCGACCCCGTCTGCGACTGCGCCACCACATCCCGCCCTGCAAGAATCGGTTCGATCGCTTGGGCTTGGATAGGTGTCATCGTAGTAAATCCGAGTGTGGTGAGACGGGTGATGAGTTCAGGCGGAAGGGTTTGTATGTCGGAGAATGGGGGCATGGGGGTTTCTTTTTTTGAGGAATTATAGCGCAATTTTAATCGGCGGGGCTAGGGTTTCAACCCCACAAAGTGAATGTCGCGTAGAGTGCCACCAACTTCTCAATCCCGATACCGTTTAAACACCTCCAAAAAATCGACCTTAACCTTACAGGCTGTCTCTTCAAACGTATAGGTCTCTTGAGCAAATACTCCCTCTTTGTCGTATGCTTTTCCATCGAGTCGGTAGATTTTGGCAATCAAATCTTTGGGGTACACTAGTACATAATACGTGACTTTTTCGGCTTCATAAAGGGAGAATTTGATCTTCTCATCCCGGGAGGCGGTCGAGGGGCTGATCACTTCGACGATGATTTCGGGGGCTTTGGTAAGATAGGCTTCGTGGGTCTCTCCACAGGTGAGCACGACATCGGGACGGAGCACCGTATCGTCACTGAGTTTGTAATCGACTTCGCCGAGGACTTCACACTCGGGGCAGCTATCGATCCCAAGTCTGAGACGATGCGCTATCTCATATGCCAAATTCTGATGAGTACGCATCGGTGCGGGAGCTATTGCATATGCAATCCCATCAATCAGTTCCCAATCCCCTTCCCACTGAGCATAATCCTCATACGTATACGACGGCAAATCCTCGATCCGCAAAGCACCCATCACTGCTCCTTGTAATTTTTGGTTATTATAGCATAAATTCAACCATAAAAATCTACCTCGCTGCCCGCTACTCTCTACCCGCTCACAACTCACAGCAACCTTTCGCTAAAATACCTCCCATTCAAAGGGTCATTTCCCACCAAACTCATTTGTTCAAGGACACTCCATGTCAGATACCCCCTGCCGCACCGCCTACATCACCACCCCCATCTACTACGTCAACGACATTGCCCACATCGGGCACGCCTACACCACTGTCATCGCCGATGCGCTGGCGATCTACTCTCGGATGGTGGGGCACGATACGTTTTTTCTCACCGGTACCGATGAACACGGTCAGAAGATCGAGCAAGCCGCCCAAGCACGCGGAAAAAGCACCCAGGAATATGCCGACGAAATCTCCGGGAGGTTCCGGGCACTCTGGGACGCGTTTGACATCACCTACGACAAATTTATCCGCACCACCGACGAGGAACACAAAGCCGGCGTACAGGTAGCCTTTCAGAAAATGGTCGACAAAGGGGACATCTACAAGGATGTTTATAAGGGCAACTACTGCATCTCCTGCGAAGCGTTTTTTACTGAAACGCAGCTGGTTGATGGTGAGTTTTGCCCCGAGTGTGGCAAGCCGACACAGATCGTAGAAGAGGAGAGTTACTTCTTCCGTTTGAGCGATTATCAGGATAAGCTGCTGGCGTGGTACCGTGACAACCCTGAGTGCATCCTCCCCAAGTCCAAGCGCAACGAAGTGATCCGTTTCGTCGAGAGTGGACTCGAAGACCTCTCGGTGACCCGCACCAGTTTCGATTGGGGGGTTAAGCTGCCTGAGCAGATGAACGATCCCAAACACGTCATGTACGTCTGGCTCGATGCGCTGATGAATTACCTCACCGCACTGGGCTACGGCACCGATGAGAGCCTGATGAAGTACTGGCCGGCCAGAGTCCACCTGATCGGCAAGGACATCCTCCGCTTCCACGCAATCTACTGGCCGGCGTTTCTCATGAGCCTCGACATGCCTCTGCCCAAACACATCGCCGCCCACGGCTGGTGGACGCGCAACGCGGAGAAAATGTCCAAATCCATAGGGAACGTCGTCAACCCCAAAGAGGTTGCCGATGCGTACGGGCTGGAGAACTTCCGCTACTTCATGCTGCGCGAAGTCCCTTTCGGCGGCGACGGAGACTTCAGCCAGCGGGCACTGATCGACCGGATCAACTCCGATCTCGGCAACGACTTGGGCAACCTCCTCAACCGCCTCATCGGGATGAGTGGCAAATACTTCGAGGGTCGGATTGAGAGCGACAAAGTCCGCACCTTCTACCCCGAAGAGATGCAACAAGCCGAGGCGTCGCTGGCCAAGCTTGAGCCGTTGCTCTTTGAGATGCAGATTCACCGCTACCTCGAGGAGCTCTGGCGGCCACTGGCCATCGCCAACAAAGCCATCGATCAGTACCAACCCTGGAACCTCATGAAAGAGGGCAAAACTGAGGAGGCAATGGCGCTCAACGGCCTCATCGCCAACCTCCTGGCACGCGTCGCGATCATGCTCCACCCCATCATGCCCAAGACCACCGACACGATTGCTGCGGCACTCGGTTTCACCATCGATCAGACGAGCTACGAGGCGATCATCAAGGAGGGTGAGCTTCTCAATCCCTTCACCATCGAAAAAACCCCTCCTCTCTTCCCCCGTATCGAAGAACCTCTCCTTCAGGAAGCCCCAGCAGCTGAACCCCAGCCCACACAGCAAGAGAAAACCGAAAAGGCAACCAAAAAAGAAGAAACAACCGAAGGGGTTGCCCTCATCTCCATCGATCAATTTTTCGAAACCGAACTCAAGATCGGCACCATCGTCACAGCCGAAGAGGTACCTAAGAGCAAAAAACTTCTCCTCCTCCAAGTCGATCTAGGCGAAGCAGCTCCTCGCCAGATCGTCGCCGGGATCAAAGAGTGGTATAGCCCCGACGATCTCCTCGGCACCCAGGCTTGTGTCGTCGCCAACCTCAAGCCTGCCAAGCTTATGGGCTTGCGCTCCGAGGGGATGCTGCTAGCGGCCCGTGATGAGGGCGGCCTGAGTCTGCTGCGTCCCGAATCCCCGAAAATACCGGGCACCAAGGTCAGCTAAGTGACCATCGAAGACATCCTCAACCTCACCGAAGGCACCCTCCGCAACCAGCCCGCCGTCCAGGCCGTTGAGGGGGCGACGACGTTCCCTTCCAAAGTCGATCACGGCGACCTCTTCTTCGCCGCCAATCCCGACGATATTCCTGCGGCTCTCACCAACGGTGCCTACGTCATCGTCCACGAAGGGGAGGTCACCATCACCGATGACGAAGTGGCGTGGATACAGGTCAAAAGCGTCGAGAAAGCGGCCTTCCGCCTCCTGCGCTATGTCCTCCTCAAAAAAGAGGCTGAGTTTGTTTGCCTACTGCCTCATGAAATGAGTTTCTTTCGTCAAATCCTCACCCACCGGGGCAACGTTACCTTCCTCGCGAATACTTGGTTTAAGGCTTTTGAACAAGTGCTCAACGGAGACGGGTACCTCTTTGTCAGCAGTAATGAGGGCTTACTTAGGGATATTAAACCCGACTATGCCCGCCTCGAAGAGGAAGCTGAGGGGTACCGTATCAGCGACACGCTCTTCCGCTCAACATTCCGGGTGGGGAAGTATGTCTATCAGGATCGGGAAATGGTTCCGTTTCATCTCCCATATCTCCTGCGTGCCATCGCCTTCTGTGATGCACACGACTTACCATACGCCATCGACAAAATCCGCTATACCCGCCATTTCCTCCCGGTCTACATCAACGGCAAGTTTGAAGTCGTCCCCAAAGGCTCCAGCGACCGCGTCCTCATCTTCACCGACAACATCCCCGACATCGTCGCGGCTCGTGACTACATCAAATACCAAACCACCTGGGTCAAAAGCATCGTCCTCACCCCTCCCAAGACCAAAGTGGATCACGTCGAGCGCCCCCACTGGTTCACGACTCCCGAAGAGGCTCATGCTATCCTCAAACAGTTTCATTTCAATTACGCCTTTATCTATTCACTCGACAAAGCTGTGCTCAAGAGTTTCCAGCCGGGAGAGCCCGTGGGTCTCTTTTGAAAAGATTTTTTAAATAGTGTGAAGATACAACCCACTTCCTCATATGCGATACATTATTTTTCAATTTTAAAACATTCTTTGAGGTCTGTCGGCTTATAATATATGATATGAGAACCTACAGCACCTATTTTGATTCGATCGAGGAATTTAAGACTTTTGTGCACACTCATGGAATCGAAGATAATGACCGCTTGCTGATTCAGGTCTTCACCTCTCTCGATGACATCCGGCAGGTTCGCACCCTGCGCAACGCCATTGTCGCCTTGTTTCCCAACGCGGCTCTGATTGGCGCCAGTACGGATGGGGAGATCGCATCCGGACGTGTCTCCATCGGTAAGACCGTCGTATCATTGACCCAGTTTACTGCCACGTCCCTTAGCACCACATTGGTCGATGGCTACACGAGCAGCCTCAATCTTGGGCGACACCTGGCTCATCAGCTCCCACGACACGATGATGACCGACTCCTTATCACCTTTACCGATGGGCTCCACTGCAATGGAGAGGATTATGTCCTGGGTATCAGCGACGTGCGTCGTGGGCTGACCATTGCCGGAGGCTTGGCTGGAGACGGTGCACGCTTTGCCCGGACATTTGTCTTTACCCGCGATCGATTTACCACCCGGGGAGCTGCTGGTGTCCTGCTGAGCAATCCAGCCCTGAAGATTCACACCGATTATACCTTCAACTGGACCCCCGTCGGAAAATTTATGACCGTTACCCGAGTAGAAGGGAATCGCCTCTATACTCTGGATGATCAGCCGGTCGTATCGATGTATGCACGGTACTTCGGAGAAGAACTAGCAAACAAGCTCCCTGAAATTGGTTTAGAGTTTCCCCTCATCATCCAGCGGGGTGATTATCGCATCGCCCGGGCGGCGCTGGCTCGGCACGACGACGGATCGCTTACTTTTGCCGGGAACTTCCTCCCGGGAGATCAGGTGCGTTTCGGATACGGGGATGCTGAGATGATTCTCAACCGATCCTTCGATACGTATGGTGCACTCTCTGATCGCCCGATCGAGAGTATTTTTGTCTACTCCTGTATGGCACGACGACGCTTCATGCCCAACCTGATCGGCGAAGAGATCCGTCCACTGCAATCGATGGCTGAGACCTCCGGTTTTTTCACCTATGGAGAGTTTTATTCGTGTCATGATCGATCCATGCTCATGAATCAAACCACCACCCTCGTAGCCTTGAGTGAGACCGATGCGCCCGCTTCCCGCCCCCATTTGGAAAAAACGCTACAGTCATTTCCCCTTAAAGATTATCAACGATCCATCAAAGCCCTCTCCCATCTCGTCAATGTAACGACCGAAGAGTTGCGCACAGAAAATGAACATCTCGAAGAGAAAAATCGTATCCTGCAAAAGATGGCCCTTGACATCACCGAACAACTGCAACTTAAAGCCCTCAATCACGAGCTCGTCTCCATTATCGAAAACTCCCTCAATGAAATTTACATTATTGAGCGGGAAACCTATCGATATCTCTATGCCAATCAGACAGCACTCGATCGCCTGGGCTATACCCGTGAGGAGTTACTCCAGATGACCGTTTTTGATATCAATCGCTCCTTGAGCCTCGAAGAGGCACGCGCCATCGAAAAGCGGGTACTTGCCAATGGCACAACCTCCAACCGATCGGTTCATACGACCAAAGGGGGTGAAACCTATATGGTCGAAACAATTATCGAGCACCGCTGGTATCAGGACAAAGAGGTGGGGGTGATTTTTGGTATTGATATCAGCCAACAAGTCGAAGCCGAACACTATCTCAAGCGCCAAGCTGAGATCCTCGAACAGATCCACGATTCTGTCGTCTCCACCGACCTTGATGGCATCATCACCAGCTGGAATCACGGAGCCAAAACTATCCATGGCTATACAGCCGAAGAGATGATTGGGCGACCGATCGATACTCTCTACTTCGAAGAGGATGTACCCCTGCTACGCCACATGGAAGAAGAGACCCTCCGGCATGGGATGTTTCAGGGTGAGATTCGCAAACGTACCAAAAGCGGCACGAAGATCGATACACTCCTGACGCTAACTCTCCTCAGGGATGATGATGAGGTGGTTGGATTGACCCGCTTCACTCAAGACATTACACAGAAGAAAAAAATCGAAAGGAAGCTTCAAGAACAGCAGGAGTTGCTGCAACATCAAGCTCACTATGATGTGCTCACCGGACTACCCAATCGCATTTTGCTTGACGATCGCCTGCAGCAATCACTCCATTATGCCAAACGACACGATGAAATACTCGCTCTTTTCTTTATCGACCTCGATAATTTCAAGCAGATCAACGATACCCACGGACACGTCATTGGTGACAAGGTACTCAAAATCGCCGCCAATCGCCTGCAGGAGATCATCCGCAAGGAGGATACCCTTGCCCGGTTCGGCGGGGATGAATTTATCCTCCTCACACGATCCCTCGTCTCCCCTCAATCTGCAGCTATCATCGCCCAAAAGGTCATCGACGTCTTCCGTCCTAAGATTACCGTAGATGGGCTTGATCTCCACATAGGAGCCAGTATCGGTATCAGCTTCTACCCCAAAGACTCTTCGGACAAAAATGATCTACTCAAATATGCCGATGTGGCGATGTATGAAGCCAAAAAAGATGGAAAAAATCGATACAAATTTTACGAAGGCTTGTAATCGATTCTACGGATCAATCCGCCTGACGTGCAGTATTATGCAGTGTTACAATCGCCCCATCGACTCCCATCACCGCATCCATGTCCCGCCCCGTATAATCAATATTGCTCAGTAGATAGCGGATCGCGTTGAGCCGGGCACGTTTTTTATCTACGGCATCGAACTCGATCCACGGCGCATATGGCGTACCGGTGAGGCGAAACATTTTGTCCCGCAGTATCACATAGTCATCATACCGCTCATGCGATTTGTAGTCCAGCTCGGAGAGTTTCCAGCTCTTGAGAGGATCCTGCTCCCGGTCACGGATCCGATCCCCCTGCGTTGCCTTGTCGATGTTGAGGTAAAATTTGAAAAAGAGCATCCCGTCATCGACCAGCATCTTCTCGACCGAATTGACCTGCTCATAAAACGCCTCGTGCTGCTGCGGCGTACAGAAGCCAAATATCGGCTCGATCCCGGCACGGTTGTACCAGCTGCGATCAAAAAAAACGATCTCTTCCCGGTCAGGCACCTGACGCAGATGGCGCTGGAAGTACCACTGCCCCTGCTCCACTTCGCTGGGCTTAGGCAGTGCCACACTGCGGGTATGGCGGGGATTGAGATAGGCATTGAACGCTTTGATCGTCGAGCTCTTGCCCGCGGTGTCCATCCCCTCAAAGATCATCAACAACCGCTGCCCGCTCTCGATCACCCATTTCTGGAGTTTGACCACTTCGTGCTGGAGCCGCATAAACTCATGGTTGTAAAATTTCGTTGCGATTTTACCGCTTTTTTTGAAGACTTTTTTAGGAGATTGGGTGTGTTCAGGGAGGGTCTCGGAGAGGATAAGCTTCTGGAGGGACATCAGGATTCCTTTTGATCTGTTATAATGCGTTGCCGCAAACAGGGGCTGGGGCTTCAGTCCCACTAAAACACCTTTGTGTGTATAAAAGGTTATTTGGGTTATAGTACCGTAAAAATCCAAAGGATACCAAATTGTCCATCACCATCCTCTTCGACAACCACAATCCCAGCTCCGAGCAACGCAACCTTTGGGGCTTTGCGGCATATGTCCATGAACACAAACTCCTCTTCGACACCGGCAGCAACGGACGGGCACTCCTGCGAAACATGGAACAGCTCGGGATCGACGTGACACAGATCGAGTATCTCTTCCTCAGTCACGAGCACTGGGACCACATCGGCGGCGTCGATTCGGTCATCGAAGCCAATCCCAACCTCACGATTTTTGCCCCAAACTCCCTCTCCAAAAACATGATCGCCGATCTGCGCACCCAATCAAGAGAAGTGATCGTCTGCGATGAGCACCCCCGGCAACTCATCCCCGGATTGTACTCCACCGGTGTACAGGGAGACGAAGCACCCGAACACGCTCTTGTCATCGAAGCACCCCACCCCACTCTCATTACCGGATGCGGTCACTACGGTATCGAACGGATCGTAGAACGAGCCGAAAGTACCATCGATACACCGATTGAGAAAGTCATAGGCGGGCTTCATCTTCATAGCCATTCACGAGAGGAGATCCAGACCATCATCGATCGACTGAAACAACAGGGGATCGCCCACGTCCTCCCGACCCACTGCACCGGTGATCGGGCGATTGAGTTGTTTGAAGAGGGATATGGAGAGGGGTTTCATATCGGAGGGATCGGGGCAAAAATGTAGGGTGCGCAATTGCGCACCGTATATTGGTCTATTGGTGTAACAGTATATTGGTAAGCAAGAGAATAAGGGGCTGGGACTTCAGTCCCACTAAACGCGACTGAAGTCGTGTCCCCAGGCGCACCTTCCGACGGTATTTGCTTGGAAGCGGAGACTTTAGTCCCGCCAAACGGTTGTTAGAACCAGGAGTATTTTGGGTGGGGCTGAAGCCGCCACTTCCGGATAAAATCGCTCAGCGATTTTTGGTGTGCTGTTGCACACCCTACGCGTCTTCACTCTCGTACCATATCTCCCGATATGGTACGCATACTGCATATCAAACATCATGTATGCGTTCCCCATTAGGAGATGGGGAACGAGGAAGGAAAAGGAGCAGGGACTTCAGTCCCGTCGTGCAGGGCTGAAGTCCTGCCTCCAATGTTGGGTAAGCATCCGTCGGATAACGGGACTAAAGTCCCTACTCCATATTTACCTCTACGCTGCCGTCTCATCCCCCTGCTTCAGAAACAACCGCATAAATTTGGCAATACTCTCTTTCATCTCATTGCGATCGACAACCATATCGATGAGACCATGCTCGAGGAGGAACTCTGCCCGCTGGAATCCTTCGGGGAGATCAACCCCCACAGTTTGCTTGATCACCCGCTGTCCGGCGAATCCGATCAGGGCACCCGGTTCGGCCATGATGATGTCCCCGAGCATCGCAAACGACGCACTCACCCCGCCCATCGTCGGGTCGGTAAGGACGGAGATGTAGGGAAGCTTCGCTTCACTGAGTTTCTGAAGCGCAGCCGAGGTCTTGGACATCTGGAGCAGACTGTAAGTGCTCTCCTGCATCCGCGCCCCGCCACTGGCGGAGACAATCACCAGTCCGCTGCGGCGCTCAATGGCACGGTTGATGGCTCGGACGATCTTTTCCCCTTCGACCGAACCGAGGCTCCCCCCCATGAAGGCAAAATCAAACACCACCAGCTCCACAGGCTGCCCCTCGACGGTACAGCTCCCGCTGACGACCGAGGAGGTACGACCAGTCTTTTTCTTCGACTCATCGATCCGCTTTTTGTAGCTTTTCTTATCGACAAATTTGAGGGGATCAACCGGTGCTAGAGTCGCATCGTGCTCCTCGAAACTCCCCTCATCGGCCAGCAGTTCGATCCGCGCATCGGCTCCGATCCGGAAATGGTGCGCACATTTGGGGCACACCTGATGGTGGGATTCCACCTCTTTGTAATACATCAATGAGAGACAATCGGGACACTTCACCCAGTGCGCCGGGGCATCCGCCTCGTCCGCACGTTTTCGCATTCCACCGAATATACTGCCAAAATTCATCCGTAACCTTTCTTGCTCGATCTAATGGGGGAGATTATAGCATATTTTGGTGGAGAGTTGCTCTAACAATGATTATTTTCTAACTCTGGCAACTTTTCCGTTATTGATCGTGAGTAAATCCTGAGATTTTATCTTGATCAGTGCAAATACACTGCCTCCTCCGGTAATGATAAACTCTTTTTCCATGACTTTCTCATCGACGAGATAGGCTGCCGGATACGAAAAAGAGGGAACCCCTCCTGCGGGATAACCTGTTTTGACCAAGACTTCTTCTGCGGTAGCCAGCCTCGGTCTCTCTATGCCCAGAGCCTTGGAGACCCTGCTGGTGCTTGCCCTGGAATTACCCGAAACAATGGCGACGATCAGATCCCCCTTATCGCCAATCATGCATACACTTTTTACGATAGTATCTTTATCTTCTCCCGAAGCCAGAACCGCATCATCGACAGAGTGGCATGAAGTCTCATAAACCATATGTTGATACTCGACAGACTTGCTGTCCATAAAGTTTTTCAATTTTGTATAATAATCGTTATATGGGTTCATCGTTCAACCTTTTTTGTATGCTCCCTTTTTTACCTGTGGATTATTGTATCTTATTCTACGTTTTGCATGGCTTTTCTCCCGAAAAACTCCAATATGGCACCTGAGAAACTATGATATAATTGCAACAGAAAAAAGATATTCCAGTGAAAAATTGAGGAGAATTATGAAACTAAACAGCAATAAAATTAATAAAATTGACACAAGCAAACTATCGACTTTTAAGCCAAATAAAGAGTTAGCCTTTTATCTGGCAAAGAAAGACAAGATAGATTTTGTGTACAATACCTCTGCCTTGGAGGGCAATGCAATGACCTATCCCGAAGTGCAAACACTCCTGGAAGGTATTACGGTAGGGGGACATTTGTTAAGTGATGAGCAGCAGATACTGAATCAAAACAAAAGCGTAGAGTACCTTTTCGAATTGATTGAAAAAAAATTATTCAGGCTGGACAAGGATACCTTTACGACACTTCACTCTTTTGTAGCGAGAGAAGAAGCCTTGACGTGGGGAGTATTTCGAGAGAGTTCTGTTAATATCGGCGGTACAGATTATGAAGTACCTCATGCGGATTTTCTTGAGGGGATTTTCAAGGATGGAATGGAGGAGATACAAAAGATTAATCACCCCATCATAAAAGCCATTACGATGTTTCTCTTTGGTGCTAAATGCCAGTTTTTTTATGATGGCAACAAAAGAACATCCAGACTGATGATGAACGGTATTCTTATCGAAGCTGGATATCCTATTCTCAATATCAAAGCTAAAGACAAATTAGAATTTAACAGAATGATGGTTGCGTTTTATGATGGTGATAATATCACGCCAAGTATTGAGTATTTGATGGAATATTATGTGAAACAGAACAGAAAGTTTGGAGAGTAAAGAGATAATTCAAGTTTTAACACATAAAATGCTATAATCACAAAAAGTGCCAAATTGGCACATAAAAAGGAGATACCTATGAATGCAAATACTCCTCGAATAACAGCTAGAGTCGATTATGACACACAAGAGCTTTTGTCCAAAGCAGCCGCCATCGTCGGAATATCAAGTATCAACTCATTTGTTCTAACCGCTGCGATTGAAAAAGCAAAAAATATTATCCAAAAAGAGAATACTCTGAAACTCAGCCATAGAGATGCTATGTTGCTCGCCAAAGCACTGGATGAACCTCAGTCAAACCCACGACTCAAACAGGCCATGCAGAACTACACATCCAGAACCCAATGAAAACCGTACCGCTTGACAAAAGCAGACACGATCGCAAGCGTTTTGATTGTGGGATAAAAGCGCTAAATGTCTACCTGCAGATGATGGCAAATCAACAGTCCGCCCGAGACAACACCCGAACATTTATTCTGGAAGATAAACACAATCCACAATGGATTATCGGCTACTATACACTGACCATGACAACGATCGATTTGGGCTCTCTGCCTTTAAAGCTACAGAAAAAACACCGTCTTGCGACTTCAGGAGGACTCATCGCGCGTCTGGCTGTGGACAAAAGATACCAGGGGCGGGGTTTTGGAGAGTGGTTGTTTGTTGACGCATTGATACGACTGTTAGATGCGAGTAATTCGGTGGCATTTCCTTTGATCGTCGTCGATGCAAAAGATGGCGCTTTGGCGTTTTATAAAAAATTTGGCTTTCTGACTTTTTTCGATGAAGAGAATAAGTTGTTTATGACGATGGATAGTGTTCGGAAGAGTTTTGGCGAGAAATAAGCCGTTAAAATCTATGAAAGCTGAACAATTTAATCAATCAGGGGACGCGTAGGTCGGGGTGCCTCACCCCGACATCTGATAAGATAATCGAAACGGTTGCAAATTTTAGCTCGCTACGAAGCTCCGGCTTCGTAACGCATACCATCAGAAGAAGCAAAAGAATTTCAGTTTTTCCTACTGACAAATCCCCACAAACACCGCATCGGTCAATCCAGCCAAATCCTCAGGACTCAACTCAATCTCCAAGCCTCTACGTCCCCCACTGACAAAAATAGTCTCATACTCTTTTGCGGAGGAATCGATGATCGTCTTCAGCCTCTTTTTCTGTCCGAGAGGACTGACA
>JALVWV010000033.1 GCA_027023145.1 Campylobacteraceae bacterium
AAATACGCGTACATGTTTGGTTGAGCTGTAGGGCGTTGTCCCCTGGCAACACCAATTGATACAACAATCAAAAGCATTCCAATATAATCATGGAATTTGTTATAATGGATGAATATTTCGGTGCTGTCGGGAGACGACCGAAGAAAGTGCCTGTGGTGCAGCACCTACGCGATACATCGCAAATGATGTTTGTGGGGTTGAAACCCCAGCCCCTTCGACGGTGGCGTGTGCCACCCGGGCAGACACACGGGTCTGTTCCTGCGAGAAGATTACCTTTTATTGTAAACCGTTTCTGTTATGTGACCTCGTGTCGGGGTGAGGGCACCCCGACCTACGGAAGATTTTTACCCTCTAATTTCCAATATATTTCCTCCGACATATCCGCAAAGACAACTCGAAACCCCCGCTCAAAACAGGCCTCCTGCTCCACAGGATCATTCAATGTAAACGCACCACAGGTTATCCCGGCTTCGGCCAGCTCGGCGACGGGGGTGCTCTCGATCAGGGGTGCGTCGACGTGGTAGCCGATGACGCCGAGGTCTTTGAGGTAGGTTGGCAGGTGCGGGGGATGATTGTGCTCGACGTTGGCTGCCAGATCGAGGGTGGTATCTAGCTCGTAGAGGCGGGCGAGGTAGCGGTGGTTGAAGGAGGAGATAAGGAAGGGAAAATTGCCCTCACGATAGGGCGCCAGCTCCTTTAATAGATCGATTAAGAGTGTGTCGGTATCGGCGCAGGGGGAATCTTTGATTTCAATATTTACAGGCATGTTGTACCGGGTACAGAGGGCGAGGACATCGGCCAGTGTCGGGATGGGTTCCGGGGCAATGGCAGCAGGATCGACGAGTCCGGCGGCGATCGTCCCGAAGGGATCAGCAGCGACAAACCAACTGGCGGCATCGACTTTGGAGAGGAAGGTGGCATTGAAATCTTGCACACGATAGGGTCGAGGGAGTGGCGTGCGCCTGTCGATATCAGTCGTCCGTTCCATTGTGTCATCGTGCAATACCATCAGGGTTCCATCTGCTGCTGGCTGGATGTCCAGCTCGACAAACTCAAAGTGCCCAACTGCCGCTGTAAAAGCGGAAAGGGTATTCTCCGGATAGAGCGCTCGGAAGCCACGGTGGGCACCCCGAAGGTGCTCTTTTTTAATTGTTTGATAGAAATGCATGTTACAAGATTAGAGGATTTTTCTTTAATTGTCTCTTAGTTGCAGGATTATTGTAAATTTAAAAGATATTTTAGTTAGTTCCTATTATACTTAGGGGTGGTTGTTTCCGCTTTGTTACTAAAAGCTTGTACCATTTCATGGTCAACCCAAGAGGAACCTCTGACGACGGTGTTGTCTGAGGGAATCCCAAACATCAAAAGGACGAACGATGAGAAAAATGATGCTTGTCGGTGTATCAGCACTGACACTCACGACTGGAGTGCTTTCGGCACAGGAGACCCTGCGGATTATCACGTGGAAGGGCTACACGCCCAAAGCACTGGTGAAGAAATTTGAGGCGGAGACGGGGATCAAACTCAAGATCACTTACTCCAACAACGAAGAGATGATCGCCAAACTTCGTGCGACGCGTGGAGGCGGGTTTGACCTCGCTCAGCCCAGCCAGGATCGCATCAGCTTCGTACAGAAGAAATTCCCGATCTATCTGCCCATGGACTACTCCAAGATCAATACCAAGCAGATCATCCCCTCGATGCTCGCAGCAGTCAAGAAAAACTCCGGTGTCGATGGCAAAGGCTACGCCGTACCGTTCTGCTACGGAACCACCGGACTGATCATCAACAAAAAAGCGGCTCCTGAGGCAGGGGACTGGTCGGATCTGTGGAATCCCAAGTATGCCGGTAAGATCTCCTACCGTCTCAAGCGACCTCTCCTGATCGGAGCCGCGTTTGGCATGGGCAAAGATCCTTTCGCACTCTATGGGGACAAAAAAGCCTACGCAGCCCTCATCGAAGAGGTAACACAGAAGCTCATCGCTACCAAAAAGTTGGTCAAAAACTATTGGACCAGTGCTGATACTCAAAAAGCCAACATGACCAGCGGCGATGTCGTCGTCGAGTCCGGTTGGGACGGTATCGGATGGCAGCTGCATAAGAGCAATCCTGACATTGACTTCGTTGCACCCAAGAGTGGAGCACTGGGGTGGATCGATACCTTTGCGATCCCAGCCAAGTCCAAGAATGTCGAGGGTGCGTATAAGTTTATCAACTTCATGCTCCGTCCTGAAAACGCAGCCTACTTTACCAACAAAGAGGGGTACGGTACGGCCTCAAATGGTGCTGAGAAATTCCTCAACGCCGAAATTAAAGACAACTTCGCCCGCTCCTTCACCAAAGCAGACATCGACAACATCAAATGGCACCCGCCTGTCCCTGCTGGGTTTGAGTCCATCGAATCCAAGGCACTTGAGCGCATCAAAGCTGCCAAATAACCTTGTACTCATGCCGGAAGACTTTCCGGTGTGGGGAGTGTAGGTGAGAGCTTTTCGGAGCTCTGACTTAAGGGTACTTCGAATAATAGGTTGTCGGATAAAGTCTGTTATTTGAGATGCTTACATACTCACACAAGGGGCTGACAATGGGTACGATATTGGAAATAAAAGATCTCTCGAAGCACTTCGGGGATTTTGTCGCGGTAGATCGGGTAAACCTCACGGTAGAAGAGGGAGAGTTTGTCTCAGTACTTGGTCCATCGGGATGTGGCAAGACGACGTTGTTGCGTATCATTGCGGGTTTTCTCGAGGAGAGTGTCGGGGATGTCTCCATCCAGGGGGAGTCGATGAAAGGGATTTCACCGGAGAATCGACCGGTCAACATCGTTTTCCAGTCTCTGGCACTGTTCCCCATGATGGATGTGTATGAAAACGTTGCTTTTGGACTCAAACGTAAAAAGCTGGATAAAGCCGAAATCGAAGAGCGTGTACTGGATATGTTGGCACGCGTGGGGCTTCAGGGGTTTGGAAAAAAGAAGATCAACGAACTCTCCGGCGGTCAAAAGCAGCGGGTTGCCATCGCCAGAAGTTTGGTGATGAAGCCTTCTATTTTGTTGCTCGATGAGCCCCTCAGCGCCCTCGACCGTAAACTCCGAGAGCATATGAAAGTCGAGCTCAAGGAACTGCAAAAAGAGATCGGTACGACCTTCATCTACATCACCCACGACCAATCGGAGGCGCTGGTGATGAGCGATCGTGTTGCGGTCATGAACAAAGGGTTTCTCGAGCAGCTTGATACCCCACACAACCTCTACAACCACCCCAAGACGGCGTTTGTCGCCGGATTTGTCGGGGAAAACAACCGCTTCGCCCTCTCGGGAAAAGAGGGGGATACGATCACGACCGAGGCGGGATGGCAACTGACCAAACCCGGACTCGACTTTGAGCCGAATGTGATGTTTATCCGCCCGGAGGCATTTATCCTAGCTCCCGATGAGGCGATGGAAGGGATTGTCCGTTTCGATGCGCAGATCAAGACTATCCTTTTTGATGGAGCGAATACCAAGATGTCAGTGGTGCTTGAGCAGGGTGACAATATCCTTATCTCCCTGCCTCAAAATGCGAAATTTGCCGGATTGAAGGAGGGGGATACCGTCTCGATCGGTGTCGCCTATGACAACATCAAATGTTACAAGGGGTAAGTCATGGAAGGGAATAAAAAGGCGTTTTACTTTCTACTCACCCCGGTACTGTTGTGGTTGGTTCTGCTGATCATTATCCCCCATATTGACCTTTTTGTCAGTTCGTTCAAGGCGGAAAATGATGCGGGGACGCTGGTCTGGTCCTTGGAAAATTATATTGAATTTTTCCGCGATTCGATCTACTGGCGTACATTTCTCAACACAGCCATGTATGCCATCGGGGTAACCCTTCTGGCGTTTGTGGTGACGTTTCCGATCGCCTTTTATCTCACCAAAGTGGTCTCCAAAAAATACGCAAGTTTCCTGACGCTGCTCCTACTCATCCCCCTGTGGATCGGTGAGCTGGTCACGATCTACGGCTGGGTGATCATCCTTGGTGATCACGGGGTCATCAACGAATCTCTCAAATGGCTGGGGATCATCGACGAGCCGATCAAACTCCTCTATACTGACTTGAGTATGACCATCGGTCTGCTCTACATGTCGATGCTCTTTATGATCATTCCGGTGATGACGACGTTGGAGAGTCTTGACGATTCGCTCATCGAGGCGGCCAGTGATCTCGGGGCGTCCAAGTGGACGATCATCCGTCGTATCGTCATTCCTCATTCGATGCCGGGCATCATCAATGGTGCGATTATTGTCTTCATGCTTGTCATCGGGGATTATGTCGCACCGAACATCCTCGGGGGCAAGAGTTCCCTCTGGTTTACCGAACAGATCTACAACCAATTCCTCTCGACCTTCAACTGGAACGAGGGGGCAGCATTTGGTTTCCTTCTGCTGATGCTCTCATCAGCCGTCATCTGGCTGGCGCTCAAACTCTCCGGCCAAAAACTTGATAAGGTAGGGCAATAATCATGATACGTTCACTTCCAAGTTCTCCTCTGTACAAAGGGGGTTATAC
>JALVWV010000034.1 GCA_027023145.1 Campylobacteraceae bacterium
GCCAGGTAAACCCTGTCCGCAGCAAGGGGCACCAGGTATAAGCCTTGCATCTTTTGTGTGTCCCGCTCGAGCTTGTCGGCAACGGCAAGCCTAGATAAATTGCTACCCACGACAGAACCCGGCTTATCGCCTGCCTTCGCTTTTTGTCTGCACAGGTGTGAGTGTTTGCTCGCCATTGTCATGCAGCATTGACGCGATAAAGCTTTCCAAAAATGCTCAACGCACCTCCGGGTGCGCCTGCGCTTTTTGAAAAACTTTCTC
Organism: Campylobacteraceae bacterium; assembly: GCA_027023145.1. Lineage (GTDB taxonomy): Bacteria > Campylobacterota > Campylobacteria > Campylobacterales > Sulfurovaceae > S017-3. The sequence continues at coordinate 262 of JALVWV010000034.1, forward strand.
CCATCAAGCCCGCACGACACTGACAAACAAACACTCACACCTGTACAGACGTTGTTGAAACACATTTTACCTCGTTTGCAACAGTAATGCACAGTGAATTTAATCTTTCTAGGATCAAAGGACACGACCCATGAAAAAAATACTTCTCCTTCTCCTCCCGATTGCCCTGTCGGCCAAAGTCCACTATGCCAAAGTGGAGCCGATTGAAACGGCGACGATCAAATCGAGTGTGAGCGGGATCGTCGTGCAGGCCGATCAGGCAGCGGAGGGGTCGGTACTCGGGGATGAGGCGTTTGTGCAGATCGATGATGCGCTCGATCGAGAGAATCTCAAGGATACCGAAGCGTCACTGGAACTCATGAAAGAGAGCCTCGATATCAATCAGGAGATCCTTCAGGGGCTGAAAACTTCACTGGAGCGGCAGAAGGGTTTTTATGAGCGGATGAATGGTCTGGAGACGGCATCCCAAACCCAGAAGGACAACGCCTGGAATGCCTATATCGGGGCAAAAAATCAGTATCTCGGTACCCGGGAGAAGATCATTTCCCTCAAAAAAACCATTCTTGATCTTGGTTACAAGATGGAGATGCTCAAAGATGTGATCGCTAAGAAACACATCGCTCTCCCCGGCAAATATCTCTACAAGCTGATGGTGCATACCGGAGAGTTTGCCGCCCCGGGGTTGCCGATAGCCATCGTAAATGATATCACCCGGGCGCAATTGATCGTCTATCTTGATCGGGATGAGTTGCAGGATGCGGAAGGGAAAAAGATCACGGACAAAGCCATCTACGTTGACGGGCAACCCACCCAGCTCAAAATCGACCGTCTCTGGAAAGTAGCCGACAGCCAGTACATCTCATCGTACAAGGCACGGATCGTGCTGCTGCCTAAGTACCCCTTTTCCAAACTGGTCAAGATCGAATTCAAATGATCCAGACTGCATGCCCGCTTGACTGCTGGGATGCGTGCGGGATCACCGTCGATCCGGCACGCCCCGAAGCCCTGGTCTCCACCCCGACTCATCCGATGGACAACGGCGCTCTGTGCGCCCTGCTCAACAAGCACATGCATGAAGCGCCACGCATTACCACCCCACGAATTGACGGTCAGGCGGTCTCGATGGAGGAGGCACTGGATGCCGTGGCTTCCGCTTTGCGCTCGGATCGTTCTCTGCTGTGGCGGGGGTCGGGTCATCTTGGGGTGATGCAGTCGGTTACTGATCTGCTCATGGAACGGGTCGGCGGGACACTGACCTCGGGGAGTCTGTGCGACAGTGCCGGACAGGCAGGAGTCGAAGCGGGAAGGGGGATCAATCGCCACCTCCCCCCTGAGCAAATAGCCCAAGCTGAAGTGGTCGTTGTCTGGGGGCGCAACATCACCGTGACCAACAAGCATCTCATGCCGTACCTCGAAGGAAAACGACTCATCGTCATCGATCCGGTACGTACTCCCATTGCCAAACGGGCTGAGATTCATCTACAAATCAAACCCCGAACCGATTTTTATCTTGCGATGTTATTGGCGCGTTTCTCGATTATGGAAGATGGAGAGGATCATGCGTGGCTGGAACGGTTCGGATCGGAGTGGGAAGAGTTTTACGAGTTTACCCGAGAGTTCCGGATCAAGGCAATCCTCGCTCACATGGGTTTGAGCCTCGATCAGATGGGGGATATGCTCCGACTAATCCAGACCCACAAAACGGTTTTTTTAGTGGGAATCCCGCTTCAGCACTATATCCAGGGGCATGCCGTCACCTGGGCGATTGATTCACTCGCTGCTGTGTTAGGTCTTTTCGGACGGGAGGGATGCGGTGTGAGCTATATGGGCAGTTCTCGCCAAGGATTTGACAATCCGTTTGCCGTCAGTCTTCCCCGTGTACCAACGGTGACGGCACCGTTTGAACGGTTCGAGACGGTGCTGGTGCAAGGGGGTAATCCAGCCGAATCGATGCCCGATTCAAACAGGGTGCAGGCGGCACTGGATGGGGTGAAAAACCTCATCTATTTCGGACTGTATGACAATGAGACGAGTGCCCGTGCTCGGATCATCATCCCGGCAAAGAATTTCCTCGAAAAAGAGGATATCCGCCTCAGCTACGGCCACCAGTACGTCACCCCGATGCACAAAGTCACCGAAGCTGCATACGGGATCAGTGAATACGATTTCGTCACGGAGATTGTGCAGCGCCTTGAGCTTGAACCGATCGAGAGTGAGGAATATTATCTCAGTGCTTGGCTTGATCAATGTCGTGAAGAAAACGGTCAGCGTGTGCTGCCCGATTACCATCCGTTACCTTATGCAGACGGCTTCGGCGAAGAGGGGGATGAGGCGTTTGTCTTCATTGATGAGTACGAAGATGACGATGAGCCGATCGGTTTTCGTCGCTTTCGCAAACCCAGAGAGGAATCTTTTGACGGTCACTACTGGCTGCTGACTCCCAAAAGCCTCAAAGCACTCAACACGCAGTTTGTCCGCAAATCAGAAGTATACCTTTCAGCTGAGTGTGGTTTCGCCGAAGGGGAACGTGTCCGACTCCGCAATAAGCAGGGGGAGCTGGAGTTGACGGTAAAGCTGAGCGAAGATGTGCGCCCCGACTGTGCACTGGTCTACGGCTCAACCCCGGGGGTCAATCGCCTCACCCCCGCTCACCTCAGTGAAGAGGGGGAAGGAGCCTGCTACGGAGAAGCCAAAGTTCAGATCGAGCGTGTGGGTTAAAATATGTCACAAAGTCTGAAGCCACTTGAGGATCGTAATTTTGACAAAATGGTCAAAAAATTTGCCGATCGGATCTACGGCACATTCAAAGGGCAGTTGCGTTTGGAGTTGTTGCAGGAGGATCTATCTTCACTCCACGAAAGTGAGCCGATGGATGTGTGGGATGCTGGGTGTGGCTTCGGGCAGATGGCATTGTGGTTTGGGGAGCGGGGGCATAGGATCACCGGGTGCGATATTTCGGAAAAAATGCTTGCCAGAGCCCGGGAACGGTTTGCCGAAGCCGAGATTGATGCGACCCTAGTTCATGCTCCGGCTCAGGAGGTTGCCACAACCCTCCCGCCTCAGGATCTGGTGCTCTTCCATGCCGTAATCGAGTGGTTGGCCAATCCTTTGGAGACACTGAAGATCGTTGCCGATCGGGTGCGCCCCGGAGGGCACCTTTCCTTGTTGTTTTTTAACCATCATGGTCTCATCTACCGCAATGCATTGCGCGGAAGTTGGCGGCTGCAATACCTCCTCGATGAAGCGTGGTACGGCAAAGGAAAAAACCTTACTCCTCCCCACCCACAGACGCCCGAAGTGCTTATTGATTGGCTCGGGGCACACGGTTTTGAGATTGTAGCGCATACGGGTATTCGTGTGTTTCATGACTACATGGAAGAGGAGGCGCGGGCTGAATCAGACCTAGAGAAGTTGAGACTTCTCGAGCGGAAATATTGTCGTGAGGAGACGTTTCGCACTATGGGACGCTATGTCCATCTCCTGGCAAAAAAGAGGTAGTTATTTTTCTTTGTTTTTGCGTTCGCGTTTGGCTTTTCGGCGTTGGCGTTTGAGCTCGATACGGCGTTGTATGTTGTGAAACTGCTGGGTCTTCTGTTCGCTGAAACGGACGCGGGAATGCTCGATATCTTCCCCAGCATCGAGATCCAGCAGGTCGGATTTGGACATTGAGATCTTCTGGGAGGGGAAGACGCTGCGGTGCCCAGAGAGGAGAAAGGCGATCACGATGGAGACGGCGGCGTAGTGAGCGATGTCCATTCCGAAGAGCTCCATTGCCATAACAATTGCGGCGATGGGAGCATTGGTCGCCCCGGCGAGGACACTCACAAACCCCAAGGCAGCAAACAGCGCCAGCTGCCCTTCACTCCCAAAGAGTCCCCCAAAGAAATGACCGCTTGTCGCCCCGATATAAAAGATCGGCGTGACAATTCCCCCACTTCCCCCACTTCCAAGCGTGACAGCTGTGTAGAAAATCTTGATGATAAAGGAGTACCAGGGGAGATTGGTTGATGAGGTTGCGCTCGTCTGCATCGATTCGGCGATGGTGTCGAGTCCCAGTCCAAAATAATGGGTACCGACTCCGTATGAGAGTGCCACGAGCAAGGCTCCGGCAGCAAGTGCTTTGGTGTAAGGATTCATTGGGATAGCATCGATGGCGCGTTCGGTTTTTTGCAGAGTGGCAATGATAAGCCAAGCGACAAGTCCGAAGAAAATCCCCCCGAGTACCACTTTGCCGATTAATACAATGTCGATGAAGTAGTGCTGGAAATAGCTGATATCGTAATAG
>JALVWV010000035.1 GCA_027023145.1 Campylobacteraceae bacterium
AGGATGCCAAAAACCACTGTATCCTCAATCTTAAATTTTCGCACCATGTTCAGATGAAGTTCATTTAAGACTTGAACCGATACCACAATAGTATTTTCGTTGTAAAGTTTGGTCAGCAACTTCAGGGCTTTGGCTCTTTTTGATAGATCTTTTTCTCTGTTTTTCTCTTTGGGCTCGGTGAGAGCATAGATGAAGATATTTGTATCGATAAAAACTCTATCGTTCATGCAAAGAATCTCGCGAAGCAATGTCGGTATAACTATCTATTTGGACAGGGTTGAAAAAACCTTTGGGCAACTTTTTTTTATGAGGAGTGATGTCAGGTTGTTTGTTCTCTTTGTAATGGGTCATTATCTCTAAACCGTCGCTTTTGAAGCGATTCAAAAACCGTAATATTTTGTCAGATAACTGTTCGTTTTGTATAGTGAGTGTAATGGTCATTTTTCAGCCTTTATTTGGTCTTGCTTTAAGTATATCGGAAAGTTGTTGAAAATGTAAGGCGTTCAACCACATTTTGGATAGGATTGATATACTTTTTGAACTATTTCCAAAATAAAGATTTCAAAGGGTATTTATGAAAAAAGTTAGCTTTTCTCGTTCCGCATCTCCCGATGCGGAATGCATATCAATCAAACCACGGACAATCGAAAATCTCCTGAAGATACGCAAATACGACATCGACTTGCTCCGTATCGGGAGATACGGAGCAAGGAAGGAAGTTCATTGTTCGGGACTGAAGTCTCCGCTTCCGTTGTGGGGTTGAAACCCCAGCCCCTTGATGGTGGTGTGCGCCACCCGGGAAGACACATGGGTCTGCCCCTACGGGTGAGATGGGATGAGAGTTATGTTTCTATTCCCAAATATTTTAGTTGAAGATTCCTAATATCACGATGGTATCCCTTTGCGTATCAATAAAAAACGGAATCGTATACCCCCTAAAGATCATCTCTCTTGAATACTCCTGATAGACAGTTTGATTCATTCTGTACCGGTAGGGATTTTCGCTGATCTCTTCGATTTTTTCTATCAGTTCGTCATAAAAAGATAACGCAGCATAGACATTATCCATCGCAATAAAGTCAACAATTTCTTGCAACTCTTGAAAAAATCTATCGGATTTTTCTAATCTCATAAGCGATTGAGCAATCCCTCTCTAATGCTGTTTAGCCCCTCTGAAAAAGGTGTCGTCTCCATCTTGCCACGTTTGTAATGTTCAATTCTTTTCTCGACTTCTTTGCTCAGAGAGTTTTTTATGGGGGTGATGTTGACAGCATTTTTGGGTAATTGAGCGATCAACTCTTGAAACTGATTTACATATTGTGATTCGACTTTTAATAGGGCTGTCATCGTGTGATCTTTTGTTAAATTATAGCATAATGTCCTAAATAAATATCGCTATAATTTTAAATATTACTGCACCAAAAAGGAACCCTCATGACCTACCACGACTGGTTTACTCAGCATGCCAAAAAGCACCATGCTATCGTCTCCCGGCTTGAGCATCTGAGTGATGAAGAGGTGATCGCCTATTTTCGGTATGACAATATGGTAGAGCATGAGCTGGACTTTTGTCCGCTATATGCCAAAGGGACGCGGTGCCATGAGATGGAGGATCTCAACTGCTATCTGTGTGCGTGCCCTCACTTTCGTTTTGACGATGATGGGATCGGTGTGGAGGAGGGGGCAGTGGTCAAGAGCACCTGTGCCATCGATGCTCCGGGGGGATCGCGGAGTGTGCATGTCGAGGTGATCCATCACAATTGCTCCGGCTGCACGATTCCCCATACTGATCGCTACATTCGGGGGCGGTTTGATCGGGATTGGGGGAAGATTATGAGCGAGTGTGAGGTGTAGGTGCGCTGTGCGTACCGTGTATTGGTGGTGTGCGAGTGGGTAGTGGGTAGTGCGTAGTGGGTAGAGATTAGGAGGAGGGACTTTAGTCCCATGACCGGGTATTGGTGGATGGTGGGTTTTGCGTATTGCGTGTTACGCGTTACGTTGTAGGGTGCTGTGCCCTCACGGCACCAATACAAATGAACAATTCGCAGGAATGGGTTTTTTGAAATAAAAAAAGCTATAATATCCACCAAAAAAAGAACAAGGAACTCTTCATGGCAATTGAGACCATCGCATCGACCGATGCATTCAAATCACTCGTCGAGGAGACCCGTAACAGCGAGGGCTACCGTGAACCGGTGGCGTTTGGGATCGCTCGGGTTGATCGGGGGCAGAAACATGCGGACAAAGTGCTTCAGGCGAATTTCGCTATCGTCAACTGGAATGAAAACTTCGGCTCGGCGGCGGTCTTTGTCCGGGCGCTGCAGGAGGCGCGTGTTGCAGTGGACTTTAGTGGAAGCGAATTTGTCGCGACCTTGAACGATAACTTTGTCGCCAATGCCATGGCAGCGTTTGCTCCCTATCTAGCCGAAGCGACTGGTGACGCGCACAAAAACGTCCAAGTGATCAAAGCCCTCTCTGCCCGTGAAGAGATCGGCAAAGACTATCGCATTGTCTTCCTCTTCGAGGATGCAGCGCCTCAGAGTGTGGAAGTGGTCTATCTCAAGCTGTATGCCCTCTCTCTTGGCAAGGCTCCTTTGCGCGGAGTGAACCTCAACGGTGCGTTTGGTATCCTCACCAACGTTGCGTGGGTCGGCAACACACCTTATGAACTCGACTACCTCCGTGAAAATGAGATCGAGATGAAGCTGGCGGGCACATTCCCTGACATTACCAGCGTGGACAAATTCCCCCGCTTTCTCCAGCACGTCATCCCGGCGGACAATACTCGGATCCTCGATGCGTCCAAAGTCCGCATGGGTGCCCAGCTGGCACCAGGTACGACCGTGATGCCGGGGGCTTCGTACATCAACTTCAACGCCGGAACACTCGGCCCGGTCATGGTCGAGGGGCGCATCTCCTCCTCGGCCGTGGTCGGCAGCGGTTCCGATGTGGGTGGAGGTGCGAGCATTCTCGGTGTGCTCAGCGGAACGGATGGCAATCCCATCACCATCGGAGAGAACACGCTGCTCGGTGCCAACTCGGTTACGGGTCTGCCTCTGGGAGATGGGTGTATCGTCGATGCAGGGATCACGATCCTGGCCGGTACCAAGATAAAGATCGCTCCGGAGCAACTCGCAAAAATCCGCGAAGCCAACCCCGAAGCCAAGCTCGAAAATAAAACCACCTTCAAGGGCGAAGAGCTCCAGGGGCTCAGTGGAATCCACTACCGGGTCGACTCAACCACCGGCGAAGTGATCGCCCGCCGCAGTACCCGTGAAGTCAAACTCAACGACGAGTTGCATTGACATGAATAATCTCGACGTTTTTCATCAAGTGAGCCTACTGGGGATACTTAAGAAGGAGCCTAACGAGGCGCTCGAAGATGTCCAGACAATGCTGGTGGAAACTGGGATGTTTGACACAAAAGAAGCCAAGAGGGTCTTTGACGATCTGCGAAGTGGCGGTTATGTCGATGGCAACGGTGGCTTGACTTTCCTTGGTGTACAAGCCGCCAAAGAAGCCGAGGTGATGTTTGCCAAAGCTGGAGAGGAGATGAGCGTTGCGGATCGATAAGTGGCTCAGTGCTGTCAACGTCGTCAAGCGTCGTACCGTCGCGCAGGATATGGTCAAGAGCGGTGTCGTGTACCTCAACGGCACCAAAGCCAAGCCTGCCAAGGATGTTAAGATCGGGGACACCATCACCATCGAGTATCTCAAGGGTGCCAAGCAGTATGAAGTGCTGGCGATTCCGAAGACCAAGACGATTCCCAAATCGAAGAAAGAGGAATACGTGCGGGAAGTAGGAAGTGAGAAGTAGGAAGTAGGAATTGTAGGGTTGGCTTCAGCCGACCAAAGGAGTAGGGACTTCAGTCCCGTTTGATGGGGGTAAAACCCCATCCACACAAAGCGTGACACGTAACACTTAGCACTTAACACGACAAAAGGAGAAAGCCCATGACCACCAAAGAACAGTTTGAACGGCTCTTTGCCAATGAGATGTCCCCGGAAGAAGCACGAAGTTTTTTGGTGGGGCTGTATGAAAAAGGGGAGAGTGCGGAGGATGTCACCGCTGCGGTGGAGGTGATGCGGGCGCATTCGGTGAAGTTGCCGCTCAGTCCTGAACTGGCCGATCGGGCGATCGATATCGTCGGTACCGGTGGGGACAAGAGTGGGAGTTTTAACATCTCGACGACGGTTTCGCTCCTGCTCGCCTCAATGGGGCGGGTGGTTGCCAAGCACGGAAACCGTAGCATCACCAGCAAATCAGGTGCGGCGGATCTCCTCGAAGCGTTGGGGTATAACCTCTCCCTTGGGGTGGAGGAGCAGGCGAAGATGCTCGAAGAGACTGGATTTGCCTTTATCTTCGCGATGAACCACCACCCGGCGATGAAACACATCATGCCGGTGCGCCGTTCGATCGACCATCGGACGGTCTTTAACATCATGGGCCCTCTGACGAATCCCACGGGAGCGCACAAGTATCTCATGGGGGTCTTCAGTCCCGACTTCATCGACACAATGGCCGAAGTCCTCGTCGCACTCGATGCCAAGCGGGCATTTGTGGTCAGCAGTGACGACGGGATGGATGAGATATCGATTTCGGCTCCGACGCAGTTCGCCTGGGTGAGTGAAGGCAGGATCGAGCGGGGCGTGATCGATCCGCGTGAACATGGTCTCTCTCTGGCTCCCAAAGAGGCGATCCTCGGTGGAGAAGCGGCTGAGAATGCCGCCATCACCCGTGCGATCTTTGCTAACGAAGCGACCGATGCCCAGCGGGATATTGTGCTGCTCAATGCGGCGTATGCGCTTTTTGCCGACGGGCAGGTTCGGGATATTCAGGAGGCGCTGGAGATGGGGCGTGAGGCGATTGAGAGTGGGACAGCGGCGCGGCATTTGGATGAGATCGTTGCATTGAGCAACGCTCTTTGAATTAGGAATTAGGAATTAGGAGTGAGGAATTTTGGTTTGCGTTGCTTTGCAACGCTTTTATTGTTGGGGATGCGACTTTAGTCGCATGAGTGGGACTGAAGTCCCAGCCCCTTTTTAATAGCGTAACACTTAGCACATAACACGTAATACGCGACGAAAGGAGCCCTCGTGACCCTTACCGCCTCTCTCGACAATCTCCACACTGTCGTGGACTACCTCCGAAACACTCTCCCTGCTCATGCCATTGTCTTCCTCCGTGGGGATCTCGCGGCAGGCAAGACAACGCTGACACAAGCCATCGCTCGAGCGGAGGGGATTGATACCGATGTCACTTCCCCGACTTTTTCACTCCAGCATGTGTATGGGGATCGGCTCTTTCACTACGATCTTTATCGGATTGATATGGAGGCGTTTGTCGGGTTGGGGTTGTTTGAAGAGTTTGAGCGTCCGGGGTGGCATATGGTGGAGTGGGGGAGTGCGGAGCTTGAAGCGCTCTTGAGTCAGGTGGGTTTTTCGCTGTATGAAGTGAAGATCGAACCGGTAGGGGAAGATAAGCGTAAGTATTCGATACGTTTGTTGGACTAAAGGAAAAAGGTGTGCCGTGCCCCGAAGGGCATGAGCAGAGTTATTTGATCAGATCAAATGGATTGTCGATAACGTTTTTGCGATCGACAACGTACGGGATGAGCGCCGTCTGGCGGGCACGTTTGATGGCGACGGTGACCATCTCCTGGTGGCGCTTGCAGTTGCCGGTCAGGCGGCGGGGCATGATCTTGAAGCGCTCAGAGAGGCTGAACTTCAAGAGATTGAGGTCTTTGTAGTCGATAAACTCGACTTTTTGCTCGCAGTAGCGGCAGTAACGTTTTTTGAATTTTCTTCTTTCGGCCATAATGTTTTTCTCCTAAAATGGTATTTCGTCTTCGTCGATATCGATCTCGGGGACGCTGGGGGCTGGGTTGCTCTGCTGCTGCGGTGCTGCCGGGGCGGAGGGTTGTCCGTATGCCGGGGCAGTGGGGGCAGCGTTGTTGTAGCCACCGCCTTGCTGTTGCTGGGCAGGAGCACCGTAGTTGTTGCCACTGTAGCTTCCACCACCGGGGTTGTCGTCCCGGCCGCCCAGCATTTTCATCTCCTGAACGGTCACAGAGTGCTTGGAGCGCTTGGAACCATCCTGAGCTGTCCACTGCTCGAGCACGAGACGCCCTTCGACGAGGACTTTGCTCCCCTTGTGCAAGTATTGGTTGGCGATCTCAGCGGTGCGTCCGAAGAAGGTGATGTCAATGAACATCACTTCCTCTTTTTGCTCGCCGGATTGATCTTTCCATTTGCGGTTGGTGGCTAGACCGGTGTTGCCGATGGCAGTACCGCTCTGGGTATAGCGCACCTCAAGATCACGGGTCAAGTTGCCGACCAAAATCACTTTGTTGTACATGGGGAACTCCTCTGAGGCTTACGCCTCTTCTTTGGTAGGCTCTGCAACCGTCTCAGTCGCTTGGGGTGCAGGGGCTTCCTCTTGTTTGGGCTCAGCAGCGGGTATGTCGTTTTTCTTGGCGACGGCTGCGACCATTTTGTCGAATTGCGCGATCTCTTTTTTCTTGGCGTACTTGACGGTCATGAATTTGAGAACATCTTCGTTGTAGCGCATTTGGCGCTCGAGCTCAGCGATGAGGGTTGCGGGGGCTTTGTAGTAGGCGACGGTATAGTATCCGCGCTCATTTTTCTCCACAGGGTACGCGAGCTTACGCATACCCATATCATCGATGGCGACGATCTCTCCACCATTGTCGGTGATGATTGCGATGTTTTTCTCGATCTGTGCTTTGGTCTCTTCGTCGGTCAAGGTAGGTTTGACGACAAACAGCGTTTCGTAATGATTCATCGGTGTCCTTCTTTTGGTTTGATAGCCCGCCTCACCGTATCGCAAGCGGATACGTCCAAAAGCGAGCAAGAAATTTGGAAGAGATATTTTATCGAAGTAGTACTTAAGGGCAGGCGATTAGCGCGAGAATTGCAGGGTATAAAGGGGATTCATCGTCTTGATTAGCGTGGTATGAACGTGTTCCAGCTGTGCAGAGGGGAGGGTACCGATGCGTTTGCGAAAGCGGTCGTTTGCGAAGTTTTTGACTTGAAAACAGTCGATGGCTGATGGCTTGGTCAGGCCGTTTTCCGGTGTGGGATCGATGTGGATCATCCACGGGTAGTTGGCGTAGTTTGGTTTCCAGTCGGTAATGGGGACGAGGGTTTTGAGTGGCAGTCGTCCGATGGTATCGTGGCTGATGATGACGGCGGGTCGAAGCTTGGTGATCTCGCTTCCCACTTGCGGATAAAAAGCCACTTCCCATATCTCTCCCTGACTAATAGTCATACACGTCCCCCGTGTCGGCTCCAAGCTCACGACTGAGCTTCTGATACTCTGTATCCTTCAGCGCCTGAGCGATTCCGCGTTCCCAGCGTTTGAGTTCCTGCCGCTTGACATACTCGGCAATGGCTTCATTGTAAATCGCAGAGAGGGAGAGGTGAAGCTCGTCTTTTAAAGCAACAACCTGCTCTTTGAGCTCACGGGGGATGTTGAAAGTGACTTTTTCGAGCGGGGAGGGGCTGGATGTTGTGACCATACTTTTTCTCCATATCTTTTTGGAGCATTATAGCAGAGTCTGGAAGGATGAGTCAAGAGGGTAGAATCTTGATGATTGCGTGCGCCATCTGGGCAGATATAGGATCTGCCCCTACGGAAAGGTCATCCTAATGCAACCCATGCAAAAATTCTACCCTCTACCTTCTACCTTCTACCTTCTACCCACTTACCTACAGGTACCCCTGCAACCGTATCAAAGCCCCATAAAGCAAACTCTCTTTGTCGATACTGCCTGGTCTCTTGAGGCTCAGTTCGGTCTCGAGGAGGTGTTCGTAGATCTTCAGGAGAGAGGCAGTTTTTACCTTGAGAGCGAGGGCGGCTTTTTGCTCTTCGATCTGGCGGGGGAGTTTGTAGCCGAGGATCTCTTTGGAATCAGGAGCCCCGTGGAGGCGGATGTAGGCGTGGAAGAGGAAGATTTGGTTGACAAAAAACTGCGTTGCGCGGAGGATGGAGTATTCGTCTTCGCCGAGATCGAGGAGCTTGGTGAGGGTCTCGGTGACGGGCTTTTTGGCAAAGAGATCGATCAGGAGCTGTTCGACGGCAAGCGGGGCGGTGGAGTAGACGAGGCGGTCGATGTCCCGGCTGTCGATTTTGCGGCCGAGGATGGCGAGTTTCTCGAGCTCTTTAGCACAGAGGGCGAGGTTGTTGTTGAGCAGCGTCAACAGGTGGGTGAGGGCATAGTGGTCAATGTCCACACCGAGAGCTTGCGCCTTCTGGGTTAGGACAGCGATCCCGTCGCGGACATTGGGTTCAAAGAAGCGCACCCATACGCCCCCTTTTTTGTCTGAGAAGCTGGCCTGCAAACTGCGGGCATCGGAGCTGGAACCTTCGTAGGCGTAGAGGAAGTAGTTGTCCTCGTTTTTGCCGGCCAGTTCGACGAGGGTATCGAGCTCTTTTTTGGGGATCTTTTTGTCGCGGCGGATGAGCAGGAGGTTTGTCCCGCCAAACAGGGAGCTTTGGGAGAGGTAGCTTCGGGCTTGGTCAAAAGAATATTCGTCATGGTAGAGGGCGAGGGTGGAGTCGGCGGCATCGAGCTGGGTTTTGTAGAGCTCGAGGTAGTGGTCGATCATGTAGTCGTTGTCGCCGTAGAGGAGGACGGCGTGGGGGAGGGCTTTGGCGAGGTGCTGGTCAAATTCGCGTTGATACATCAAAAGCCTCCGGCTTTTGGAGTTGAGAGTTGAGAGTTGAGAGTTGAGAGTTGAGAGTGTAGGGTGCGCAATTGCGCACCAAAAGGAACAGGGACTTCAGTCCCGTCTGATGAGACGTGGGATTTAGGGGTCTGGTGATTTGTGATTTGTCTGTTGCTACGAAGTGCAGCAGATGAATCATGAATCACCTGACCCCACATTTTCCACATTTTAGTGAATAGTGAATAGTGAATAGTGAATAGATTTGGTTTGCGTTGCTTCGCAACGCTTTTGTTGGATAGGGGCTGGGACTTCAGTCCCACGGTGGTGAGTAGATTTTGAGTGAAAAAATTAGTAATCATGAAGCTATCTTGATATTGTCCGATATACCAATTGATTGGAGGTCTTCCATGATCTTTTTTGCCAAGTAATAACCTAAATAGGGCGGTACAGCATTTCCAACCATCTTGTATCCCGCCATTACATTTTTGTAATAGAAAATATGATCATCAGGAAACGTTTGTATTCTGGCACACTCTCTTACGCTGAGTCTTCGATACAAGTCTTCTTTATTTTCTACAAAGACGCGTTTGTTTTGTTCAACAAACTTCATTTTCGGTGCTTGCGGGTGGAGTGGAGCGTGCCTTCCGCCCGCTTGAATAGTAAAGGATGGCTCATCCCATGATCGCACACGATTACGAGACATGAAAATTGTTGAGAATGTTCCGATAGCATACTCATGGTTCGGAAGAGCACATTCGTTTCCATTTGTGTAATTTTTCTCTTTGGCGGCGAGCACGTTATCACGAATGTCCCAAATAGCATCCTTTAAATACCTTTTTTTATCAAATCCTTCAGGAAACTCAAACGTAAGATTCAAATCATTGCGATAACCTACAAAGAAAACCCTTTTTCTATCCTGAGGAACCTTAAAATCATGTGCATTTAATAGCTTAAAGGATAATCTATAGCCACTATCTGTAAATAATTTTTTTATATTCTCAAGAGCATCTTTGTGTCTATTTGCCAGCATACCAGAAACATTTTCAGCCAAGAAAAACAGTGGTTTTTTGTCTCTCAATATGCGAATAAACTCAAAAAATAATTGACCACGATGATCCTCTATGCCTCTCATTGTTCCTGCCTCACTCCAACTTTGACACGGAGGTCCTCCAATGACGCCTACAGCATCAGGAATCTCAGATGAAGGAATATCAGTGATACTTCGTTTATCTAAAAAAGTATTTGGAAAATTTCTTTCATAGGTTTCCCAGATATCCTTATCGTATTCATTTGCCCATATCGTATCAAATCCAGCTTTTTCAAAGCCCAAATCTAATCCACCGGCACCAGAGAAAAGAGAAATAATATTCATGACTCCACCTTGTATGTTATGAGTTTTGCATCCATAAGTTGAATAGGATTATCTGGATTTTTTATCCTGACATCTTTTATAGTAATTTTATCACCAATTAATGTTTCAATTGCCTGTCTATCTTCATTAGGTAAAGCGTCGTATTTCTCTTTTTGTAGAAGTGCAATACATTGAAATATTGCATTTTCGTCATATTCATATATGTATGAAAAAATTTTATTTGGATTCGCAATATTCCACATGCCCCGTATGCGCAAATCAGTAATGCGAAGTGGATCAACTTTTTTTACTCTACCTATCTCATTTGATTCAGTAAATTCAACATCAGGGATAGTATTTACACCTTGTGAAATTGTATCTTTAATGCGCTCGTAAGTTGATTTTTCTGCACAAAAGCAATCACCATAGACAAGCCATAGTGATTTGAGCGCTTTCTTTTGAGTGTGCCCAATCACATAAAGCATATCTTTTTCACTCCAAACTTCACATGTTTTGCATGCATTTGTTATCATTGGGCTATCGGAATAAAGTTTTGCTTTTGGATAAGAGCTATTCAAGGCTATGGATGAATTTTTGGATTGTATTTTTTTGATTTCAATAGCATCAGAGTTTTTAAGTATTAAGTCAGGTGGGTTGTGACTATTTCCTTGATAAGAGAATATTTCAGAGAGTTTTTCTATGCGTTCTAATTCATTTGATATATTGTACGTAGATGCAAATATATTTTGTATATATTGCTCTAAACCCTCACCCATGTTGTTGGCTCTATTGTTTTCATTGGTTGTAGTAGAAATATCCTCTTGGTAAGTATTTGTTATGTTTATAAATGCTCTTAGTATATTGGACACGAAGTACTGCCTTTTTTGTTTGTGCTGAAATTTTATCCAATAAAGGAAATAGAGACAAAAAATATGTCAAATTGTCATACTTTTCACTCTTCCTCCTCTATTTTTGCAACCACCTCTCCCATGATGACAGCCTGGGGGAGGTGAACGTGGGTGATCATGAGGCGTATTTTATCGAAAAGCATCACCCCTTCGCCTTGGAGGTGGACTTCGACGCCGGCGATGTCGCCGAGCAGGCGGGCTTTGGTGTGGTGGTCGTCGATTTCGATGATCTCGGCGTCGAAGAAGAGACCGATGCGCTCCTGTGCCCAGCGGGCGAATGTGCGGTCACGGAAGTCCCATTCGGCTTTGGTGGCGTTGCGTTCGAGTTCGCTGACCCGTTCGCACAGCGGATCGATGTTGCGCAGGAGGTAGCCGGACTCTTTGGTGTCACTGGCAAGCTGGGTCTTGATGAGGCGGTGGAGGAGCAGGTCGCTGTAGCGGCGGATAGGGGAGGTGAAGTGGCTGTAGTGGGCAAAACCCAGCCCGAAGTGCCCGACGTTGTGCGCCGAGTAGCTCGCCTGCCGCAGGGAGCGGATGATCATCGCATCCACTTCGCTCTCCAGCCCCATGCGCTTGGCCTCTGCCTGAATGGCGCGGATCAGCGAGGGGCTGTCGTCGTACTCCTCGACGTAGAGACCGATGGCAGCCAGTTCGGTCAGAAGGGCTTCGATCTTCTCGAGTTGCGGAGGCTCGTGGATCCGGAAGATCCCATCCCCGTCCCCCTTGAAGCGCTTGGCGGCGGCTTGATTGGCTAGAAGCATGCACTCTTCGATGAGGGAGTGGGAGGGGGTGCTGGTCTCGATCTGGGTGGCGGTCAGAAGCTGGGCATCGTCGAGGGTGAGTTTGATCTCTTCGCTTCGGAAGTCAAATCCCCCCACCAGTCGCCTAGCACGAAGCTGTGCGGTGAGCTTTTGCAGCGGTAGGAGCCAAGGGAGGATACGGAGGATCGCTGGATCGTCTCCGGTGTACCCCTCGGCCAGTATCCCATCCACCGCGTCGTAGTGGAAGCGAAATTTCGAGTGGATGATCGCCTCAAAAAATGTCTCTTTGATCGGTTCGAGGGTGTCTGGGTCGAGGGTGATCTTGGTCACAAAGGCGAGACGATCGACCCGGGGTTTGAGGGAGCAGATGTTTTCGCTCAGTTCTCGGGGAAGCATCGGGAAGGATTTGTGCGGCAGGTAGGTGGTAAACCCCCGCTGCACCGCCTCCCGGTCGATGGCGCTGAAAAACGGCACATAGTGGCTCACATCGGCGATGGCCACGTAGAGGGTGTGGGTGGAGGTGTCGTAGTAGATCGCATCGTCGAAGTCTTTGGCCGTCACCGGATCGATGGTGCAAAAGTCCAGATTGCGCAGATCGACCCGGTCGGGGTGTTCGGCAGCGTTGACGTCCGATTCGACCGCGCGTGCCTCCTCGATACACTCGGGGGGAAAGGCATCACGCCGGTCGTAAAGTGCGAGCGAGATCCGCTCATCCACGAGAGGCGAATCGAAGTGCCCGAGGACTTCGAGTACGTCGCTGGTGTCGATATCCACCTTGAAAACCGTGCCAAGCTTAAACGTGTTGAGGCTGATCCCCTCCATCTGTACGGTCGTGGGCAGATCGGTGCGCAGATCAAGGGTGAGGAAGTCGCCCTGCTCGTCCCGGGTCGTATAGGCCAGTGTGTAGCGGTGTGCCCGCTTGAGAATGGCGACCACCTTGCCGCTGCTGCGCCCCCGACGGGCAAGGAAACGCTTGGCGACGACGATGTCCCCACGCTTGGCCTCCCCGAGGAAGTCTGGCTCGATCAGCAGATCTCGCTGCTCCTTGAATGCTGCTTCGACGAAGCCTTTGCCGTCACGCCCCAGATAGAGTCGGCCGATACGGTAGAGGGAGTGGAGCTTCCAGAGTCCGTCCTCTTCGAACACGGCTCCTATCTTTTGAAGGTGCTCGAAGACTTCCCGGTATTCGGGATCGAGGTCGGTGGGGAGGAGCCCCTGGGCGAGCTGGGCGGCGATCATGGTCTGAATCCTTTGGATTCAGAAGTGAGGAGTGAGGAGTGAGGAGTGAGGAATTTTGGTTTCATTTTTTGCATGGGGTATTATAGCTTATTTTTGTAGGAGGAGCGGTTCAGTAGACTTCTTTTCTATGTGCAATTCTAATGAGAGTAATAACTAAAATGTCATTCTCTTTTAGATAAATGATCCTGTAGTTTCCAGCTCTCTTTCTATATTTGCCTTTATGCTTGCCTTTTAGAGATTTATCGCCTGCAAAAATACCATTTTCTAAATCTTTGATTTTGTTATAAATGAGCCGTTGATTTGGTTTGTCTATTTTTTCTAACTCTTTAAAAGGGGCTTTTGGGATAATGACTTTGAACATCAATTAAGCCCGAGTCTCTGTGCTACTTCTTCGAGTGAGTAAACTTCAGTCTTCCCGGCTTTGAGATCGTCGATACGCTTATCGGAGATCATTTCATCCAATGTGTCAAAGTACGTACTGACTGCTTTTTCGATCAAATATGTTCTTGTCCTTTCCAGCTCTTGTGCATAACTATCCAAATCAGATAGTAATGATTCATCCATTCTAATATTTATCGCTTTTTTCATTGTATGCCTTTGTGTCCATTTGTAGATACAATTGTAGTGCAAACGGGGGTTTTTGTCAAGAGGGCTTCAGCTCTAATATAATATAATCAGAAAACATATATGAAAAGGACAAATATGCAAACGATTTCGATCTCGGAGCTTCAGCGCAATCTTCACAAGATCGACCATCTCGATATTGCTGAGATTGTCGATAAGAAGCGCAATCAGGTCAAGGGGTACTTTCTGGACAAGAAGTATGTGAGTGTGATCCACGAGATTATGGATACTGAGGAAGATCGGAGACAAAAGAGGCTTGAGGAGTTCCGGCAACTCACCCGAAACCGACCGACGATCACGATAGACAAGGATATCGACATCTGCAAGCTGGATGAGGATATGAACGATGCGCTTCTTTGATACGAATGTGCTGGTCTATTATTCGGTCATGCAGGATGAGGGCAAGCAGAAGATCGCCGAGGAGTTGATCGAGGAGGCGATCGTGGATGAGACGTTTTTCCTCTCACCGCTGGTGTTCAGTGAGTATGTCTTTTCCCTCGCCAAACTGGGCGCACTCCCCGAGAGCCAACCTCTCATCGAGTATTTCAAACAGTATGTCCAGGAGATACCGTTTGCTATCATTGCCCTCGAAGCATACGACCTGTGCTACGAGATCGATGCGTGCAAGAGCATCAACGATGTGATTCATTTGAAAGTGGCGGAGAGGTTTTGTGGTGAGCTGGTGACGTTTGATCGGGATTTTGGGAAATTGCGGGAGTATGCGAGGGTTGAGGTGGAAGTTCTCTTCTGATTTGTTATGCATTGGCAAGTATTTTAGCAGCATAATTCAATTTACCATTACGAATTAAAGCAAAAAGACCACGTTCGATATCTACAGCACGGTATTTTGAATCAAAATTGCGAGTAGAAATTTCTAGTAATCTTTGGCACCAAGCTTCGTATGCATTTGAGTTAGGCTTGCTGGGTCTAAGTTGACTTTCCTTTAGCGTATAGGATATTTTAGCCAAAACAGTTTGTTTGCCATGAGTAGAAAACTTTATTTTAATAATCTGTTTATCTAACACTGCTGAGCTTTCTGGATCGAGGAACATGCGAATTTTGGAGATAAAAGAGATGCCAGAGAACTGTGGCATTCTGAGTTCCTTGATTTCTGTTATAGAAGGTTGCAATGTTCTTTGAAATAGCTTTCCCACAACTCGCAATTGATGATCAGTTACATTCTTTCTAAAAAGCTTTACTCGATAATCTCTATATCCTGATGTTGCATAGCCCCAGTAAAGGACGTTTGATAAACCATCTTTTATAGCCGTAATATCAGGGTTTAGCAATAAGTTTAAAACATGTTTTTCAAGATCATGCATATTGTCAAATTGGAGTTCTTTGTTGAGTTTGAAATCGAATGCTACTGTAGGAAAATTATAGTTCTCAATTGCCTTTTGAAGATCACGTTTTTGTTCTATTGTTAACATGTATTACCTTTTAGTCAATTAATGGGTGTGTATTACTTTTTTATTCAAGGAACATTGTAGCACTTATTGCCCGCAATAGCAATATCAACAAAACAAAAAAATGACAAATGCTCAAAGAAACTACGACGCGATCGAGTGCCCCCGATCGATGAGTTGCCCTGTGAGGTATCGGTGCAGGACGCTTTTGATGAACGTCTGGTATTTGAGTCCTTCGGCTTCAGCGCGGGCTTTGATCTTCTGAAGCTCCGCAGCGGAGATGCGGATGTTCATCTTGGTTTCGTTTTTTTCGGCATAGCTTCTGGCAGCAGCCTTGAGGCGCTGAGTGTTGGCCGTGTCATTGGGAACTTCAGAGAGGTTAACACTCTCCCATATCTTCATCACATTTTCTTCTTCGGTATCGAGGTATTTGTTTCTCTTTTCCATGAAAAATTATAACGAGATTGTGCGCACAATGTCAACTCAATGACTCACCACACCATACCCATCGCCTCCAGAGCCCGGACAGCTTCATCCAATGAACTCTTCCAATGTCGTAAGTGGAGAGGGCGAAAAGACTGATGATGTTTGAGCTAAGCAACATTTGACTTGTGCTATGTCAGACAACCATCCCGGTAAGCTCTTCGTACAATTCCCAGATATGATCATAATACATATTGGTATGACTTCTCAGATAGTCGGCAACACCCGCAAGCTCATCATCCAGTTCTTCCCCGCTTTTTGTATCGAGCAACAGTAAAAGATAGGCTTTCAGATGATCGTATACATGGATTACATTTCAGCGTGCCAGTAATCCATAAATTCTTCCCGTGCCACTTTTTTCTCTTCATCCAAATCGGGATTTTCTTCATCCCTTATCGCCATCTGTACCCATTCTGTAATGTAGAGCGTCCGCACATGATCCAAAAGGGCATCACGGATGTCGCTATCGTTCCCGGCAACCTCTTCGACACCGGCTCGAATAAGTTGGAGGAAAATAGAGTCGTCGATTTCGTGCAATTTGCTATTTTTGGTATAGATTCCGGTAAGGATTTTTTTGCAGGGTTCTAAATTGTTCATGTTTTTTCTTCGTCATCGAGGTAAAAAATCCATTGTTTGTTTGTTGTGAGCATGTGCGAATTCATATAGAGACAGGATGAATAAGTTTGATCTGTGGGAAATAGGTTCTAAATTTTCTTATGTCTCTCGTTATTAAGTCAAATGACGATACCGCCGCATGCGCTCCGATAAAAAAATCAGGCAAAGGGGAATTTTTTGTCCCTTTGTTTTTTCGATATTTCAGAAAAGCTTTGCCCGTGAGAAATAAAGCTTCCCGTGGTATTTCCAGCACTTTTATCCCTAATGCCTCTATTGCTTTTTCCAGTTCTTCGATTTTGTTAAAACCGATTGAAACCTCAGTGTACACGATTGAGTTTATGTACAACGTATTCGTCCGGCTGTATTGATCCAATATGTTTTCTGACCAGTCGCCCCAATTGGGATCATCTGTAAATAAATCCAGCAATATACACGAATCGACAAAAACTCCATTCATTATCTTTCTCGGGTCAAGCGCATTATTTCGTCTGTTGTCATTTTGGCAGTAGCGATACCTCGAAGTTTTTTGAACGTGTTGGTCGATTTTGGTTCAGTCGTTTTAACGATATAATATCTTCCATGATCTTCTTTGAAGTCAATCTCTGTTTCAGGCACAATACCTAACACCTCTCTAATATTCCGAGGGATTGTAACTTGCCCTTTTGTTGTTACTCGCATGCTGTCACCTCCAAAGTTGAGTTAGTAATACTACTATAGTAATACTTATAAGTTGGCAATTCGCTTATTCCTGCATCCTCATTTTGTGGAGTACGATCGGCAGGACGGTTTTGAAATGAATAAAGGGCACCTCTAATAATCTTCCACACCATACCCCGCCACCTCCAAAGCTCGGACAGCCTCATCCAGAGAGTTCTCACGAACAAGAAGGTAGTCGGTGTCGTAAGTGGAGAGGGCAAAGAGGCTGATGTCGGCATCGGCGAGGGTGGTGGCGAGTCGGGCGAGGATGCCAGTTAGGGCGAAATCGAGGGGGCCAAGTACTCGGAGTGCACGCCAGCCGGGCTCCTGAGTGGAAGAGGGGATGGTGATGGTGCTCTTGCAGACGATGGAGAGCTCTTCGTCGCTGCGGGTGATGCTGAAAAAACGGCTGCGATAGACGGTGTCGGGGATCGCGCTTTCTGGTGAGAGGCGGTGGATCGTGAAGGACTCGGGCAAGATCGTCAGGGTGAGCTGGGCGGCGATCATGGTCTGAATCCTTTGGATTCAGAAGTTGAGAGTTGAGAGTTGAGAGTTGAGAGTTTTGGTTTTTGTTCTTGTTTTTGCATGGGGTATTATAACATTATTGGTAAGGATGGACGCTCGGTACCTGAAGCCAATCTCGATTTATGCTATAATCTACTCACTTTGTGGTCACAGAATTATACACGAAGGAGAACGTAACAGATGGAATGTTTGTACTGCAAAGGAAAAATGGTCAAAGGAACGGCTCCGTTCAGTGTCGATCGTCATGGATACCATATCAGCTGGGAAAAAGTTCCGGCATGGGTGTGTACCTAGTGTGGTGAGCCGCTTTTTGAATCCAATGAGGTCAAACATATTCAGAAGGCACTCGAAAATATCGACCAGGAAACGCAACACCTGTATCTTGAGAGTGCATAATTAACAGGGAAGAAAGATGTCCCTCGGAAAATAAAGTATGACAATCTGACATATTTTTGGGTATTTGTGACGAGAAACGGCTAAACTATCCCGTGCCCTTTTTTGGAAAGGGGTGTGTTTTTACTTTCGGTTGAGTGGGCGGGCTTGCATGAGCGATGCCTTCCGGCATAGGCAGGGTATCTTGACCGAAAGGGTACGCTTATGGAAACTTGGTTTTCTGTACTTGCTTTGGTTCTCGGAGTGGTGAAAGTTACGATTATGTGGCTGAGCTATAAAGAGAGCAAAAGGCAAAAGAACACAGACTGCGAAGAGTAGTCGCACAAGGTAACAGGAGAGGCACCTCCTGTTACTTCTGTGTACCCTTTCCGCTATTTTACTCAAATAAGTTTAACTCCATATAAAACTACTCGAATAATCCCCGATCCTTTACCTGTGCATACCCCATTTTCCTGTAGC
>JALVWV010000036.1 GCA_027023145.1 Campylobacteraceae bacterium
CCCTCCCGTATCAGCACGTCCGCCCTTTCCCTCTGTCCTTCATTCAAATGTTTTGCTTCGATCCCGACATGGGAGCGCAATCCGAGGAAGATACGCTCAGTGCGCAGATCGTCGGAGGTGAGGGGTTCGACACGTCGTTGGAGGGGATCAGCGAGATATGTATCGATATCGGTGGGGGGATAGGTACGGGTCATCCCGTCGAAACCGACTGCGCCGGCGCCGATCCCGAGGTAGGGGCGCAGCTCCCAGTAGCCGAGGTTGTGGCGGCTCTGGTATCGGCCGAAATTGGAAATCTCGTAATGCCCAAAGCCTCGTGTCGTGATCGCCTCGGCGACAAAGAACGCGAGGGCATCGTCACTCTGGCGCACGTCGGGGGTGGCAGCAAAAGGGGTGTTGGTCTCAATGGTGAGCTCGTAGGCTGAGAGATGGTCGATTGGGAGGGTGAACGCTTGCCCTATGTCACGCTCCAATAATTCCGGTGTATCGCCGTGGACGTTGTAGATGAGATCGAGGGAGAGGTGTTTGACCCCTGCCTCGTATGCGGTTTCGAGAGCGGTGATGGCCTGCTGTGGCGTGTGGGCACGTCCGAGACGGCGGAGTTTGTCGGCGTCGAAACTCTGTACCCCGAAGCTGACGCGATTGACCCCGAGGGAGTGCATACCGCTCAACCAGTCGCGGGTAGCGGAGTTGGGGTTGGCTTCGACGGTGATCTCCGCATCGGGGGCAAGGTAGGGAGCGAGGCGCTCGAAGATCGGTGCATAGAGCTCTGGGGAAACGGTCGAAGGGGTACCGCCGCCGATGAAGAGAGTCTCCACGCCCCCCGGTGTGGCACCGAAGCGTTCCAAATCGTCGGTGAGCTGACGGTGCAGGGCTTCCATGTATTGTGGGCGGGTATCGAAACGACCGACATAGGAGTTGAAGGCGCAATAATGGCACTTGGAATCACAGTAGGGGATGTGGAGATATGCCAGCACAATGCGCCTTTTCAAAGGAATGTAACTCTATTTTGGCTAAAATCTTATCAGAAATTATTTAACAGGTGCCCTGAAAAGACGGGGAGACCGAAACGAGAGAGATCATGCAGGAGTATACGGACTATCGTCCCAACGTCGCCGCGATCATCCTCTCATCCGACTACGACCAGACGGGACAGTTTGTGATCGCCCGCCGAACTGGCATGCGACGCGGCTGGCAATTTCCCCAGGGGGGGATCGATGAAGGTGAAACGCCCCGAGAGGCATTGCTGCGTGAACTCCTTGAGGAGATCGGGACCAATGATGTGGATATCCTCGGGGAGTACCCGGAGTGGATTCAGTACGATTTTCCCAACGTCAAGACAACCAAAGTCTATCCCTACAAAGGGCAGCGCCAGCGGTACTTTCTCGTCCGGCTGCGCCCTACGGCGACGCTGGATTTGTACACGTATGAGACACCGGAGTTTGAAGAGTACAAACGGGTCACCTCGGATGAGTTGTTCAAGCGGATTAGTTATTTCAAGCGCCCTTCCTATCGGCGAGTGATCCAATATTTTAGAGAAAAAGGACAATTGTAACCATGTTGATCGTACACAAGTATGGCGGCACCAGTGTCGGCGACCTCGAACGGATCGAAAACGTCGCCCGCAGGGTAGCGGCTGCCCGCGCCGAGGGGAAAGACCTTGTTGTTGTCGTCTCTGCCATGAGCGGAGAGACCAACAAACTGATCGAGTATGCCCACCATTTTTCCCAAACCCCCTCCAAGCGGGAGATGGACATCCTGCTTAGCTCCGGTGAGCGAGTGACGGCATCCCTGCTGGCGATTGCATTGCAGGAGATGGGATATCCGGCCGTGGCAATGACCGGGCGTCAAGCCGGCATCCGCACCGATGATACCCACATGTTTGCCCGAATCGAAGAGATCAATACCGAGGCAATGCGCCGTCATATTGATGCCGGAGAGATCATCGTCGTGGCAGGGTTTCAGGGGATCGATCAGCAGGGCAACGTCACGACGCTCGGACGGGGCGGCAGCGACCTGAGTGCCGTGGCCATCGCCGGGGCGCTGGGCGCGGATGCCTGCGAAATCTACAGTGATGTGGATGGGATCTACACCACCGACCCCCGTATTGTTCCTCAGGCTCGCAAGCTCGAGCGTATCTCCTACGATGAGATGCTTGAACTGGCCAGTCTTGGTGCCAAAGTGCTCCAGAGTCGGTCGGTCGAACTGGCCAAAAAAATGGGTGTCACCATCGTCGCACGCAGCAGCTTCAGCGATGCGGAAGGGACTATTATTACCGAGGAGGTAGAAGGAATGGAAGCAGTACTCGTCAGCGGAATCGCGTTGGACAAAAATCAGGCACGGGTCTCTCTGAGGGATGTCGTGGATCGCCCGGGTGTGGCCGCCGAGATCTTCAATCAACTGGCCGCCGATCAGATCAACGTCGATATGATCATCCAAAATGCTAGCACGGACGGAACGACCCATTTGGGGTTTACCGTCCCTCAGAGTGAGATCGAGCAAGCCAAAAAGTCGATTGCGGCTTTCGAAGAGGAGATCGGCGGGATGGATTTTGATGAGCAGATTGCCAAAGTCTCTGTGGTTGGCGTGGGGATGAAATCCCACAGTGGGGTCGCAGCCACCGCCTTCACGGCAATGGCGGACAACAGCATCAACATCGAGATGATTGCCACGTCTGAGATCAAAGTCTCCATGGTCATCGACGAAAAATTCGGCGAACTGGCCGTACGTGTCCTCCACGAAGCTTACGCACTGGATCGGTAACATGCCCAAGCTGCTCGAGTGGACCCTCGAAGCGATCCGGGAGGAGTCGTCGGACTTCAGCTGGATGGAAGAGCGGCGCTACACGTGGACACCGCTCGTGGAGAGTGTCCTCCATCGGCTGCTCGACGGGCAGGCGGTGCTGCTGCTGACCGACCCCAAACGGCGCTGGTTTGAGCAGTACATTCTCGATGCGATCAATGCCCCGGATCGTAAGCGCCCGTTCCTGCCGGTACAGAGCCTTCGCGGGATCTTTGCTGACCTGCAGGGGATCGACACCAGCATGCGTCTGACCCTCTTCGAAGACATGCTCGATATCACCTATCCCCAGGGGTATTTCATCTGGTACATCGGGGAGGGGGGGCATGCCTACACCAAGATTGCCTATCAGCACGAAAACAATTTCCTTTGGCTGATCGACGAAGAGGTTGCCGGAAGCTTTTTGATGCGCGGGAGCGATCCATTGCTTGATACCAAACTGCTCCAGCTCTATCGACTCTTTGACCGGAGCATTGACGCAGCACTCTTCGGGCAGGTGGAGTTGGCGTGATGCGTTTGACGAGTCAGGTGATCATTACCTCACGCTTTGATGAGACAATTGCGGATCTGAAAGCCCTGGCTCAAGAGGGGGAGCGGTTCGAAGTGATCCGTCCGGACGAGGGGAAAACCTTCCAAGTCAAAGACGCCAAACGTGCCATCGAAAAAGCCTACATCAGCAGTGACGTACGGAAGATCGTCATCCTCATCTCGGAAGTCTTCAGTGATGTGGTGCAGAACAAACTTCTCAAAGCGATCGAAGAACCGCCGCCGGGGACGGAGTTTATCCTCATCCTCCCGACCAAGTCGACCCTCCTCCCCACGATCCGCTCACGTCTCCCGATCACCGTGCTGGAGGAGCAAGACGGCCGTGAAGCGCTGACACTTGACATGGAGCGGCTCGATGTTCGCAGTGTCTATGCCTTCGTCCAAGAGCACAAGCGGATCGACACGGCGGCAGCCAAACTCCTCCTCGAGCAGATCGCCAGTGCCGCGATCCGGAGCCGACGCTATCGCCTCGATACGCGTACTCTCGATCATCTGCGCGACAGCCGTCTGGCACTCGACAAAGGTTCCCCGGCTTCGTTTGTCCTCACCGGAGCCCTACTCAAACTCCTCGCCCGCAAAAAAAGAGAGCGCCCATGAGGACTGAAACCTCAAGTGTTGACCCGGCGGATATATATCCAGCATCGGAGGCAGGACTTCAGTCCTGCATGACGGGACTGAAATCTCTGCCCCTGATTGGGACGAACATCTACATGGTGAATCCCTATGCTTCAGAAAGTTCGACTAAGTATAATAAGGAACAAGCATGACCCTCTACCGCCTCGGCACTCCGACCGATGTTCGTGTCCTTTTGAAATCCTATGGCGTCCAGAGTGGGGGCATCGCTATCATGGCCGACAAAGCCGAAACACTCCTCATCCACATCGGTGGGCTCAAAACCCCCGCCGCCAACATCCTCAAACAGGATGCCCTGAGCATCGGAGCCGACCTAGCTGTCCCCGGCGGGGTGATCACCTGTGAAAAACCGGAGTACGATTGCCTCCTCATTGCTACTCCCAAGCAGCTCAAAGTCCTGGCGCAAAAAGAGCAGGCTCAACCCTTTGGGCTCAAGAAGGTGGCACACAAGCTGGCGGAACTTGCCCCTTCGAAGCACTTTCCCGTACGGATCATGGGGGTCATCAATGCCAACGATGACAGCTTTTATTCTGGCAGCCGCTTCCAGAAAGAG
>JALVWV010000037.1 GCA_027023145.1 Campylobacteraceae bacterium
AAAATAACGGCAAGGACTTCCGGTCGGATAAAGTTGGAGTCGATTTTCCCCAAATCTTCTCCAAAAGCAAAATAGGTTCTCCAAGGGATAGAGTTGGCTTTGTCATCATCCTCTTCATACCGGTATTCATCCAGAATAGACTGGAATTCACGTAGGGAGATTGTACCCTTTTTTTTATTAATATTACTTAGTATATTAAAGTGCATAATCCTTTTTCGTTTCAAGGCATCGATGATTTTCTGGTGCAGGCTGGCCGGATTGCGCAGGTTGGCATCGTCGGTTAGTTTGTCGAAGATCTTTTCAGCGATCTCAAAATGTCCCTGATGGTTGCGATCGCCGTCGTACCCTAGCCAAGCGATATTGGGACGATCGGCGATCGGACCACAATGGATCATGGCTCCAAATTCCCCGTTTTTAGACGCGATTGCTAATGGTGTAGTATAAAACGTTTTGTAGGTAGAGTTCTTGGGAGTTTTCCCGAGCAGACGGCGGATGGCACTCCGGGCATCGGCATAGAGGAGGTTGCCCTGGATCAGCGACGCTTTGACCTCCGCTTCACTGCGAGCGGTTTCAAGATATTTGAAGACCACACCAATCAGCGCCAGCATAGCGGCAATAATCGAAAGGGTGATAAAAAGGGTAACGCCACTGCGCATCGTTTTAACCATCTGAAAGCTCAATTCAAGTAAAATTAACTCCACTAATTATAGTCACTTTGTTTTAAAGGAATCCAATTAATGAAAAAAGCATTCAGTCTTCTCGAGCTGCTCGTAGTGATTCTTATTCTAGGTTTGTTGGCCGCCTTTGTCGTCCCCAACCTCATCGGCGCCGGGGAAAAAGCCAAGCGGGATTTGGTTTGCTCACAGATGGGTAGCATCGGCCAGGCGCTCAAAATGTTCAAGCTTGATAATGGCATGTATCCGGAGACCGAAGAGGGACTTGAGGCGCTGCTGACCAATCCTGATGCGGACAAGTATCCCAATTATTCCACCAATCCCTATTTGGAAAAACTCCCAAAGGATTCTTGGAAAACCCCGTTTGTTTATGTGCAGGATGGTTCGAAGTTTGAACTGATCAGCCTCGGAGCCGATCGCCGGGAAGGTGGAGAAGCCGAAGCGGCAGATATCCGCTATTCTCAATGCCAGAAATAACCCCTCGCCTCCAGCCTCGCTCCTCCGGGATGCCGGGGTTCTCCCTGATTGAACTTATTATTGTCATCCTCATCGCCTCTCTGTTTGCAGCATTGATCTTCGGTCAAATCAACTTTGCCACCAAGAAAAAGGACAAAATGGGCATTTTCCAACTCAAAAAAACAAGAGGTATCCTCCCCGGTAATGCAGAGCTTGTTTGCAGCGATCGGTGTCGTCAGTGTACGGTCGAGGCGGGAGATAATCGGATCAATATTCCCAGTCAATTCAAGCCGATCAAGGCATACGTGCTTGATGACAGCGGCAGTCCGCAGGAGGTTGATTTCGGCCGAGTCAAAGAGAAAAAAGTTTGCCTCCGCTTCCATTATTATGCCAACGGCAGTACCTCGCAGATGATTTTGGAGTCGGAGGGTAAATTCTACTTCGTGCCAAGTTATTTTGGTAACATTGAGGTGTTTGACGATTTGGATGCGGCGACGGAGCGCTGGATGCACTACCGTAACCAACTTGATTCGATGGGGACGTTTTTCTGATGCGCCGCGCGTTTACGATCCTCGAAGTCCTCGTCTCGGTCACCTTGATCAGTATTGTCGTGATGGGGATCGTCAAAATCGAATCCCAAAATCAGCAAATCGCCCACTACATCTCTGGCCGGGTCAAGGCCGAGCTGGCCAACACCCTCTTTCTCGTTCCCAAAATCATGCGCTACAATAAAGAGGAGAAAAGTGCCTACTCCGTCCTCGAGCACATGCATGGAGACAAAGATCTTACCCGACAGGCGCTCAAAAAAATCACACGCACAATCCATATCAGCGAGCCGCTCAAGCTCGGTGAACTTCCCATCCCGGTGGAAGTGCGTGCCATCATGCTCAAGAGTGAATATTCCGCCCGGTACTACCGGATCAAATTTTAGGGCAAGGGTATTTCAGATCACCATTTCGATGTCATCATGATCCTGAAATGCTTTGAAGATCCGGTCGCGCTCCTCCTCATGGTCGACGACGCAGCTGGCGTTGTAGCTGTGAAACTTTCCGGTCTTGGAAGTGTTGCCGAGGTGGCAGAGGTGTTCTTTGTCCCCCATCACCTCCTTGATGGCTTGATGCAAGGCATCCTTGTCCCGGCCGATGAGCTTGAACCCCCACTGGGTGGGGTAGTTGATCTGGGGTTTTTCGGGAGTCTTATCGTCTAAAATCACCGCTTTTGCCTCCACTTTTAGATTCGAGTTGGATCTGCTGAATCACCATGCCCTTGTCGATGGCTTTGAGCATATCGTAAATGGTCAACAGACCAACACTTACACCAGTAAGAGCCTCCATCTCCACTCCGGTCTTGCCGACAAGTTTGGCAGTAACGGTAAGGCGAAACCCAGGGAGATCGGGGAGCTCCTCCACATCCGTCTTGACCGATGTGAGCATCAGGGGGTGACACATCGGGATCAAATCGGGCGTGCGTTTGGCGCCCTGAATAGCGGCGATGACAGCGGTCTGAAGGACAGGCCCCTTTTTGGCGGTGTTGGCAACGACCGCTTCGTAAGCCTCGGGAGTGACGGCGATGATACCGCTGGCTGTGGCGATACGCTCAGTAGCATTTTTGTCGGAGACATCGACCATTTTGGGTTTGTTCTGGTCGTCGAGGTGGGTGAGATTCACGGGAGTCCTTTGGGTGGGGGCAACAGTACCTAGAGAGATGCGCCCCGAAGATTTGAGCGTATTTTAACACATTCTCGGGTAAAATCATAACAGGTAATACAAAATTGACGTAAAAATAGATACTTTTAATGATTTTTTACATCAAAGATCGTTACTATTGCGTAACTCATTCAGGAGCCGTGCGTGGTTTATACTCTGCTGAGACAATTTTCGGATGATCTTTCCCTCCTTCATCAGCGGGCGATCGTGATGGGGTATCTCCGATCCCGGCAGATATTGGCTGATCAGGAGATGATCGAGTTTGGCTCGCAGGGAAAACCACTCACCGAACGTGAGCAGTTCGACAGCTTTTTGCATTCGCTCGAGGCCGGGGATCGTGTCATCATCGATGAAGTCCAGACTCTGGGCAGTACGATGGAAGAGATCCTGACGGTGATCAACTGCATGTTGAGTCGTAACGTGACACTTGATCTAGCATCGGTCGAGCTGGAAGTGGGAGACCGCACGCCGTTGGCTCGGATCCTGCCGCTGATCATGCACGTGGATGAACCGACGACACCGGAGGGGCGCCGCAGTCAGAAAGGGCGCCCGAAGGGGAGCCGCTCGGCCTCCAAGTTTGACAGCTATCTCGATCGGATCATCGCCCAGCTCAAGGCCGGGACGAATGTGAGTGCAATCGCCCGGGATCTCGGTGTCAGTCGCAGTTCGCTCAAAGATTACATCGAGTCGCGTCAACTTAAGAAGATACTGGATGACAGCTGGATGGAGAAGCTGACGGCGCACTACCATCCCAACCCGGAGGGTGTACCGGAAATGGTCTGCACCCTCAACCCCTGATATCACACACAAAAGGAAAACCGATGACTACTACCACGACAAGCACCGAAGGGCAGACCAAGCCCAAAGGGAAAAAAGAGTATCTCAAAGGATGGATCCCCTATCGCATCAAGCGGTATTGGGTCTATGTTGCGGCGACGATCATCGCCTTAGGTCTCCCTTGGATTACGGTTCATGGCAACCATTTTTTCCTCCTGAACTTTGACCACAAACAACTCCACCTGTTTTTTACCCGCTTCGATATGCAGGAGCTCTATTTGATGCCGTTCATTTTGATGCTGGGCTTTCTCGGTATTTTTGCGGTGACATCCGTCGGTGGACGGGTCTGGTGCGGCTGGGCGTGTCCTCAAACAATCTTCCGGGTGATTTATCGGGACTTGATCGAGACCAAGATCCTCAAGCTGCGTAAGCGGATCAAAAATAAACAGCAGGAGCCGGATATGAGTCTGCCGGGCAATCAGATCAAAAAAATAATCGCTATCTTAATTTGGTCGGTGCTGGCGTTGATTGCTGCAGCGGATTTTATGTGGTATTTTGTCCCACCTCAAGAGTTTATGACGTACATTCATCACCCGGCAGACCACCCAGTAATGGTAGGATTTGTTATTGGTGTGGCTCTGTTTCTCATTGCGGATATTGTCTTTATCAAAGAGAATTTCTGTATCTACATTTGCCCCTACAGCCGTGTCCAGTCAGTGCTCTATGACGACGATACGATTATGGCGATCTACGATCCGCATCGTGGAGGTGAGATTTACACTGGTCACGGTAACGATCGACACAAGCAATACGACAAGAAAAAGGATCTCCTTGCCGACAATCCAAGCGCCGAGTGTGTAGCGTGTGAGAGTTGTGTG
>JALVWV010000038.1 GCA_027023145.1 Campylobacteraceae bacterium
GACTACCTCAAAAAGCCGTTTCATCTCAAAGAACTCAGCCTCCACATCGACCGGCTCCTTAGCATCGCCGAAATCCACCCCAAGACCCTCGTGCGGTTGAGCAAAATGTACACGTATGATCTCGTGCGCCGCAAGCTGATGTTTGACCACGTCGATCAAGCGCTGACCCGCAAGCAGAGCCAGATCATCGACCTGCTCGCCTCCCATGCCGACCGGATCGTCGACTTTGATATGATTCGCTATACCGTTTGGGAAAATACCCACGTGGACAACGCCACCATCCGCGCCGAAGTCCACCGCACCCGCACCGCCCTCAAGGAAGAACTTATCGAGAGTATCAAAGGGATTGGCTACCGTTTAAAACGTTACACGTGACCTCTCGCCTCATCCAATAATCCAGCAACTCCATCTTCATGAAACAAAAAAGCAATATTATTGTCACCAAAAGTTACACTTTATTTTTTTATAACCATCCAAAATAAGATATCCCCCTCCTGCTATGCCCTTGCTATTTTGCTCCTTTACAATTAAAATGTACTTTTATTTTAAAGGAGGAAGTATGACTGAAGAGAAAGCGCAAGCGTACTGGCGCGAAAACATCTCCACGATCCTGAAACTGCTCGTAGTGTGGTTTCTGGTATCGTATGGAGCCGGGATTTTGTTTATCAATCAGCTCAATGCGATTGAGATCAGCGGCGTGAAACTGGGGTTCTGGTTTGCACAACAGGGGTCAATCTATGTGTTTGTGATCTTGATATTTGTTTACGTCAAGATGATGAACCGGATCGATGAGAAATACGATGTACACGAGTAGGGGGTAGCGTATGGATTTGCAAACACTCATATATCTTTTTGTCGGATTGTCTTTCGCGCTCTACATTGGCATCGCGATTTGGGCCAAAGCGGCCAGTACCAAGGACTTCTACGTCGCAGGTGGCGGTGTCCACCCCATCGCCAACGGGATGGCCACAGCCGCCGACTGGATGTCGGCAGCATCGTTCATCTCTCTGGCGGGTCTGATCTCCTACAAGGGGAGTGACGGTGGTGCCTACCTGATGGGCTGGACGGGTGGTTATGTCCTGCTGGCGCTCCTGCTGGCTCCGTATCTACGGAAGTTTGGCAAGTTTACCGTGCCCGACTTCATTGGGGATCGCTACTACTCAAGCCTCGCACGCACCGTGGCCGTCATCGCGACGATCTTTGTCTCGTTTACCTATGTTGCGGGTCAAATGCGCGGGGTGGGGATTGTCTTCAGCCGCTTCCTGCAGGTGGACGTCAATACCGGTGTCATCATCGGGATGGTGATCGTCTTCATCTACGCCGTCATGGGCGGTATGAAAGGGATCACTTACACACAGGTGGCGCAATATACCGTGATGATCATCGCCTATCTCATTCCGGCGATTTTCCTCTCCCTGATGGTGACGGACAACTTCTTCCCGCAGCTGGGGATCTTCGCCAAGACGACGTTCGCTTTTCATGACGGGGTCAAAGAGATCCCGGCAGGGACGTTCCTGATGCATGCGCTCGACACGTCACTGACCGATCTGGGCTTTAAGGCCTACACCCAGCCGGGCAACCTCTGGAATATGTTTATGCTCACTGTTGCCCTCATGGTCGGTACCGCCGGACTGCCGCACGTCATCGTCCGCTTCTTCACTGTCCCCAAGGTCAAGGATGCCCGTGCTTCAGCTGGATGGGCACTGCTCTTTATTGCACTGCTCTACACTACGGTCGCTTCCGTGGCTGTATTCTCACGCGTCAACACCATCGACCGGATCCAGAATGTCGAGTACAAAACCTGGGTCACCGAAGGGGTCAAACAGGCCGACGGTCGAGAGAATCACGGTAAATGGTTCCGCACCTGGGAAAACGGCTCTCTGCTAGCTTGGAACGACCGCAACGGCGACGGGAAAATTCAGTATGCTGCTGGCAAAGCCTTTGATGACAAGAAGGGCAAACCGCACTTTGACGGCAAAAAAACCGCACCCGACGGGCACCGTCTCACGACCAACGCACTGCCGGCCAAAGGAGCCAAGCCGTTTGACAATGAAGTCTATATCGACCGCGATATCATCGTCCTCGCCAACCCGGAGATCGCCAACCTCCCCAACTGGGTCATTGCCCTCATCGCCGCCGGTGGATTGGCCGCTGCTCTCTCTACTGCTGCGGGTCTGTTGCTGGTGATCTCGGCATCAATCTCGCATGACTTATTGGGGCAGGTGATCTACAAAGATGCTAAAACCGGCAAATCGAAGTTGAGCGAAAAGTCCGAACTCCTCGCGGCTCGCCTGGCTGCCGTAGCCGCCATCGTTGTGGCCGGGTATCTGGGGATCAACCCGCCGGGCTTCGTGGCTCAGGTGGTGGCATTTGCCTTTGGTTTGGCTGCTGCGTCATTCTTCCCAGCGATCATCCTCGGGATCTTTGACAAGCGGATGAACAAAGCCGGAGCCGTCGCGGGTATCCTGACGGGTCTGATCTTCACGTTTGGCTACATTGTCTACTTTGTCTTCATGGGAGGCGACAAGTCGGATTATCTCTTCGGCATAGCACCCACCGGCATCGGTACACTGGGGATGGTACTCCACTTCATCGTGGCCTACGTGGTCTCGCGTATGACGGAGCCTCCACCACAGCACATCCAGGATTTGGTCGAGCACATCCGCGTCCCTCGAGGAGCAGGAGAGGCACACGATCATTAACGTCAATGAATAGGAGGCGGGACTTTTGTCCCACAGTGCAGGGCTGAGGCTCTGCCTCCTTATTGGATGATTTGCCCATGGATCATCGGTGTCGCGGAAACACCCTGACGGGTGGCCTCCCTTCTGTGTCACCGATGTTCCATGGGCACACTGAGAGGTTTCATGTGATGGCAACAAAGGAGCAATGTGAGTTTCAACGATCAAAAAGAGTTTTTGCGTGAGATCGTGCCGTTTTCCGAGCTGACGGAAACAGAACTCAATGAAGCGATTGCAGCAATTGAGATCGGCTTTTACCCTCAGGGGACAGAGATCATTACCGCCGGGCAATCCACCGATCATCTCTATCTGATCATCAAAGGGGAAGTCAAAGCTTGGAGTCCGGAGGGGGAACTGATCCGGGTCTACCATGCCCGGGAGGGGTTGGATGCTGATGCGATCATCGAAGGGGTATCGACGGCACACTATGAAGTGACCGAAGATCTCATCTGCTATGAACTCACAGCGACTGCCTTTATGAAACTGTTTGAAGGGAGCGAGGCGTTTCGTGAGTTTTATCTCTTGGATGTGGTCGAGCGGATCAATTACCTCAAAAAACGGGCGACCGATTCGGATCTGAGCGCCTTCATGGTCGCCCGTGTCTCCGACAGCTACCTTCATCCCCCCTGCATCCTTGCGCCGGAAACGCCTCTGGTGGAGGGACTGCGCCGTTCGGTCGCCGCCAAAAGCTCCTCGATGGTCGTCCAACGCGGGGGCGAATACGGCATCATCACCGACAGCGATATCAAGCAGTGGCTCGCTTCAGGCACAATCGATCTCGAGGCATCGGTCGCTTCTCTGGCACGTTTCCCCATGATCGCCGTGGAGGCGGATGATTTTCTCTTCAATGTCTATCTCCTGCTGATCCAGCGCAACATCAAGCGGGTAGGGGTGCTGCGGGAGGGAGAACTAGTCGGTATGCTCGAGCAGATTGATGTCCTGAGCTACTTCGCCAACCACTCCCATCTCGTGACTGTCAAGATCGAAAAAGCCAAAACGCTCGATGCGTTGCGTGAAGCGAGCCTCGACTACCTTAATATCGTCCGCAAACTCTACGCGCAGGGGGTCAAAGCCCGCTACATCGCCAAACTTGTCTCGGAAATCAACCGTAAAGTCTTTGTCCGTTTGTTCGAAATGATCCTCCCCGAAGCGCTGCAAGAATCGTGTGCCCTGATCGTCATGGGAAGTGAAGGGCGAGGAGAGCAGATCATCCGTACCGATCAGGACAATGGCCTGATCATTCGAGATGGGGTGGACATCGATCCCTATCGCCCCTATCTCGATCAGCTCAGTGAAACACTCGTCTCATTTGGCTATCCAGCCTGCGAAGGGAACATTATGGTCTCCAACCCCTACTGGAGCCAGTCTCAGAGTGATTACCGTCAAAAAATAGATCGCTGGATCGATACACCGGAAATGGAGAGCTTCATGGAGTTTTCCATCTTCTTCGATGCCCAGTGTGTCGCGGGGGATACGTCACTTCTCGATGAGCTCAAAACACACCTCTTTGCCCGTATCAATACCGGAAATGATGTCTACATGGCACATTTTGCCAAGCTCACGACGTTGTTTGAGACGCCAGTGGGCTTCTTCAGTACATTCTTACATCGTGACCGTGAAATTGATCTCAAAAAAGCAGGTATTTTCCCCATCGTTCAAGGGGTTCGTTCACTCTCTTTACGTGAGGGCATCCATGAATTCTCGACCGTGGAGCGGATCAAAAAACTCTCCGAAG
>JALVWV010000039.1 GCA_027023145.1 Campylobacteraceae bacterium
CTCCAGGCACGTCTGGGCACTACGACCCTCTACGTCACCCACGACCAGATCGAAGCGATGACGATGGCCGATACGATCATCCTTATGGACAAAGGGATGATTGTCCAGACCGGCAGTCCCGAAGAGCTCTACGATCACCCCAATTCGGTCTTCACTGCGACGTTCCTCGGCAATCCAAACATGACCCTGATCGAGGGGAAGGTGGCTTACCGCGAAGGCGAAGTCTGGCTCGAGACAGACGACGGGCACCTTCTCCCGATCCGCAACGTATCCGAACCACTCGAAGAGGGTCACCCTATTATACTGGGGATTCGCCCACGTGACTTCTATCGTACCGAGGCTCCGGAGGGGATCGAGGTGGCGGTGGAAGTGCACGAGTACACGGGGGCGGAGAATGTGATCTACGGCCGGCTTGGCGGCGAGGAAATCCGCGTGGTGCTCTCCCGCGAAGACGGGTACACTTCAGAGCCGACGATCCGGGTAGGTTACACTCTTGAGCGCACGCATTTGTTCGACGCACAGACACAGCAGGCATTGGGCTAAATCAAACTTTCGCTAAAATAAGCCAAAAGAATTTACCCAAGGATCATCCTATGGCCAAAAAAATTGCCTCGGCTCGTATCGGTACGGATAGCTCAGAATTGCTCAAAGCACTTAACAATTCATTACCGTTTGACAAAGCACTGTATCGTGAGGATATCCGGGGGTCACGGGCGCATGCTGCCATGTTGGCAGAGCAGGGGATTATTTCAACTGAGGATCAGCAGGCGATCGATGCGGGGCTTGAGGCGATTCTGGAGGATATTGAGGCGGGGGTGCTTGGGCTGGATGGAGATGATGAGGACATCCATATGGCAATCGAGGGGGAGTTGACCCGTCGGATTGGGGATGCGGGCAAGCGGCTCCACACGGCACGCAGCCGCAACGATCAGGTGGCGCTGGATTTTCGTCTGTATGTGTTGCGGCATGATAAGCAGATTGCGGATCTGTTGTTGGGATTGATCGGGACGTTGACCGAGATTGCCGAGGAGCACGCCGAGACGTTGCTGCCGGGGATGACCCATTTGCAGCATGCTCAGCCGATCAATTTTGGCTACCATATGATGGCATATGCGCAGATGTTCCGACGCGATTTCGAGCGCTTTACGAGCTCCTACGAGCGTAACAACCTCTCCCCGATCGGGTGTGCGGCACTCGCAGGAACGCCTCATCCGATCGACCGTCAGCAAACAGCTAAAGCTTTGGGCTTTGATGCGCCGACGGCCAACTGTCTCGATACGGTGAGCGATCGGGATTTTGCGCTGGAGATTCTCTTTAATATCGCGACGACGATGATGCACATTTCACGCCTCAGTGAAGAGCTGATCCTGTGGTCGGCCGCCGAGTTCAAGTGGGTGACACTGAGCGACCGGCACGCCACCGGCAGCTCCATCATGCCCCAGAAGAAAAACCCCGACATCCCTGAGCTCCTGCGCGGCAAAACCGGCCGCGCCAACGGCAACCTTATTGCATTACTTACCACGATGAAGGGTCTCCCTCTGGCGTACAACAAAGACATGCAAGAGGACAAAGAGGGGGTCTTTGATTCGGTCGAGACGGCTGAGCTGAGCCTGCGAGTACTCACCGAGATGCTCGAAGAGATGATGGTCAATGCCGAGGCGATGGAACGCGCCTGCATGATCGGACACGTGAGTGCGACGGATCTGGCCGACTACCTCGTCCGCGAAGCCGGTCTGCCGTTTCGGGATGCTTACCACATCACCGGAGAAGCCGTCAACCTTGCTGAATCGAAAGGTCTTGACATTTCCGAACTGAGTTTGGCAGACTTGCAGAGTATTGATGGGCGGATCGGGGAAGACGCGGTGGCACTGCTGGACAATCGCGCCTCGATGAATGCGCGCCGCTCGGAGGGGGGGACAGCCAGCGAGCGGGTGCGGGAGCAGGTGGAGAGCATGAAGGGTTGGCTTGGGAAGTGAAAGTTGGTATAATTGGATAAATGATTCAAGGAGTAAGCCATGGCATTATCGCTGGATATTGGAACCATCACGATACGCGATGAAAATGCGGTTCATTTCATTCAGGGCAAAACCCTTACTGAGATCAAAAGCATCATCGTAGATATGTTGACGACTCCTCACGTGCAGAGTGCCTTTCGTGGACACTCGGACGCTCGGGGGAAATGGGCCGAAGTTGCGGATCAGATGCGCGGTACTTTGAGCCATGAAACTGTCGAGTATCTCAATGAATGCAGTCACGAGGTTCGAGAAGGGTTTGCATTACGAGATTTGAAGCGATAGACTGTGAACAAATATTTACTGGACACGAATATTGCTTCATTGCTTGGTGCTCGGATGGGCGATGATAACAAAGATATTTTCGCTAGATTTGCATCACTGGCGGACGATGATGCGGTTATGGTGTCTATTGTTACACTGTATGAAGCACAATACGGTTTGAAAAGCAGCAAAAATGTTCAACAACAAAAAGAGATTGCCGACAATATTGCGTTGATTCGAAAATATTTTGAGGTGATTCCGCTGGATATGAGACAGATGGAGCTTTATGCTGATTTGAAAGTCCGATACAGGAAACATACTGGAATCAACAAAAACTCCATGAAAAAGAATGATCTTGATCCTCTGATCGCTGCATCGGCTATGGCGGAAGATGCAACTTTGGTCAGTCTCGACAGAATTTTCGAAACACTTTCAGATATCGCACCCGATTTGAAATATGATGATTGGTCACACTGAGACCAGTGAAGAATCTCTACATAACGTAACACTTAACACATAACACTTACCACTTAATACTACCTCCCCTGTTACTTTCCTACCACTTTCCAAAACAAAAGATAAATTTAAGTTTGGAATTAAGAGAGAGAGCTATTTGATAGAATTATAGCAAATCTGATTTTTTTAGGAGGTAGGTTATGAAAACATGGATTAGTGGGTTGGTAGCGATTGTGATGGGAGTAATGCTGAGCGGGTGTTCGAATAAATCTGTAAGCAAAACTGATAAGCAGAGCAATCACAATTATGTAAAACTGAAAAAAACTGGTCAAACCAAAAGCTATAATGAACACGGAGCAGAAGTAACCGATAAAAGTATAAAAGATGATGGCTATTATCAATCTGGTGTTGCATCAAGCTATACAAGAGACGATAGTAAAGAAGTGGTAGTAGACAATATTACAGGGTTAATGTGGCAAGATAACCAAGATGCAAGAAAAGTGCTTAAGCCTTGGCAAACAGAAGAAAGTTTCAATGAATGTGTTGGAAAGAATGGTAAAAAAAGGAATATACGAAAATGTTCTGATACAAGTGGTGATACAGCCGCAACGTATTGTGATAATCTTACTCTTGGAAACTATAATGACTGGCGATTGCCTTCAGTTGAAGAGTTGCGATACATTATGATCCATAGCCATCGCAAATATGCGATCAATACTACTGTATTCAAGAATGTTAAACCAGCTTATTATTGGACATCCACTCGTGACTTGGATTCAGAAGAGGGCTTTGTAAACGTTGCTGGCTTTTTTGAACATGGATATATTAATCAAGACGAAGGAACAACGCCTCGTCCAGTAAGATGTGTTCGAGGAAACAGGAAAGCCGATAGTCACTATGTGCGTAACAATAAAGGTGTCGTAGTCGACAATTCTACTGGTTTGAATTGGCAGGATGAGTATAGTGATAATAGTGGAAAAGTCAAGTCATTAAAATGGAAAGATGCTATTGATTATTGTGAGTCCCTATCATTGGGCGGACGCACTGACTGGCGACTTCCAAATCTTATTGAACTTCAGAGTTTAATTGATTACAGTCAGTCTGCTCCAATGATTAACCCCGTCTTCAAAAACACTGCTGAGTGTGGTTATCCTAATATATGCCGTTATTGGTCATCATCGTCAGCAATACCTGGAAATGAAGATCGTGCATGGTTTGTTGATTTTGACAATGGAGAGCATTATTACAATGGCGGATATAATAAGGATGGTGATAAATCTAAACCTTTACATGTCCGATGTGTATCTGGTGGAGTGTGAGTTGATATTTTGTTAACTAACTCTAAGGGGTCACTCTAAGGGGTCAGTCGTTGAATATCCACCTAAAGTGCAGAAGTGTGTATGGATGTAGTTTGACATCAGGCGGACTTTGGTCTCACGAAAACCATGGAGGCAGGACTTTGATCCTGCCTGACGGGACTAAATCCCTACTCCTGAGATACGCTGGCGCGTTTGTTGGACTGAAGTCTAAGCCCCTTATGGTGCTTACGAATAATGCGTAGGATGCTACACCGCACCTTCTTTGCATTTTGCCCAAATCCGTAAATAGCCAAGCCCATCAACCCAAAAATATCAAGAAGGCGATGATTTTAGAATCTACCACTCCATAAAAGGAGATAGCTTATTGTATTTTGTAAGGATGTGTCTTGTTGCTGGAGA
>JALVWV010000040.1 GCA_027023145.1 Campylobacteraceae bacterium
GCCGCTTATCGAGCAAACGGAAACGGTAGATAAAAATCCAAAAGGTTGCAATAAAATAGAGGGAAAGGAGACCGATCACCAGCAGGGTAATTGCACTGCTGGTGGAGAGGTAATGACCCAGTGCCGTAAACAACAATCGGCCTTATCGTGCTTTGGCGATCGACTCGACCTTGCCCACCGCCGTAGCGATCGCGGTACTGGAGGTTTCAGCTTTTTTGAGGAGCTCTTTGGCCTCTTCGAGTCGGGCGGAGAGTGCGCCGTCGTCGTCCGTCAGGGCAACCGCACCGTCGACGATGCAACTCACCTTTTCTTCATCCACTTTGACGTAACCGCCGTTGATGGCGACGTTGATCTCTTTTTTGTTGCCCGCATCGATCATAATGACCCCGGCATCGAGCAGGGAGACCAGTGCGGCATGCTCAGGGAGCACACCAAACTCGCCCTCTTTGCCCGGCAGCGTCACCTGAGCAACGTCGGCATCGTACACCAAACCGTGGGGTGTGACGATCTCAAGCTTCAATGTTTTCATAAGGTTCCTTTGTGGCTTCAGGAAGCCTTGGCTTTCATTTTGTCAGCTTTAGCAATCACTTCATCGATACTGCCCACCATATAGAAGGCCGCTTCGGGCAGATCATCGTACTCGCCGTTGAGGAGCCCTTTGAAGCCTTTGATGGTCTCATCAAGGGTGACGTAAACACCGGGACTACCAGTGAAGACTTCGGCGACGTGGAACGGCTGAGAGAGGTACTTCTCAACCTTACGTGCCCGTTCAACAACCAATTTGTCATCTTCACTCAGCTCATCCATACCGAGGATGGCGATGATGTCCTGAAGATCCTTGTACTTCTGGAGGATCGCTTGGACGCCGCGCGCGACCTGGTAGTGCTCATCACCGATGATCTGGGGATCAAGCATCCGGCTGGTAGAGTCAAGGGGATCGACCGCAGGGTAGATACCCTTCTCAGCGATGGCACGATTCAGAACCGTGGTCGCGTCGAGGTGGGCAAAGACCGAAGCAGGAGCCGGGTCGGTCAAGTCATCCGCAGGGACATAAACGGCTTGAACAGACGTGATCGAACCTTTGGTGGTCGAGGTGATCCGCTCCTGAAGTTTACCCATCTCAGACGCGAGCGTAGGTTGGTATCCAACCGCAGAGGGAATTCGACCGAGCAAAGCCGACATCTCCGCACCCGACTGAGCGAAACGGAAGATGTTGTCGATAAACATCAAGACATCCAGACCCATCTCATCCCGGAAATACTCGGCCATGGTCAAACCGGTCAGGGCGATACGGTTACGGGCTCCGGGAGGTTCACTCATCTGACCGTAACA
This sequence comes from Campylobacteraceae bacterium, assembly GCA_027023145.1. Lineage (GTDB taxonomy): Bacteria > Campylobacterota > Campylobacteria > Campylobacterales > Sulfurovaceae > S017-3. Next base: position 1,333 of record JALVWV010000040.1, read on the forward strand.
GAGGGCAACTTTGTCCAAGACGTTGGATTCTTTCATTTCGTTGTAGAGGTCGTTTCCTTCACGGGTACGCTCACCAACACCGGCAAAAACAGAGAAACCACTGTGCTTCATGGCAACGTTGTTGATCAACTCCATGATGATGACGGTTTTACCGACACCGGCACCACCGAAGAGTCCGACTTTACCTCCCTTGGAGTACGGTGCGAGGAGATCGACGACTTTGATCCCGGTCTCGAAGACCTCGGCTTTGGTACTCTGCTCTTCAAAGGCAGGAGGATCGCGGTGGATCGACCAATGCTCTTTGGCTTCAAACTCACCGGCTTCATCGACGGGCTCGCCAATGACGTTGAAGATACGGCCGAGAACCTCTTCGCCGACAGGGACTTTGATCGGGCCACCAGTCGCTTTGACTTCCTGACCTCGCACCAGCCCCTCACTCATGTCCATGGCGATGGTGCGTACACGGCTGTCGCCGAGCTGGAGGGCCACTTCGAGTACCAAACGCTCTGATACACCGTTTCGTTCGACACTGGTCTCCAGCGCTTCGTTGATCTCTGGGAGGTATCCGTCAAAATCGACATCAACTACCGGTCCCAGTACTTGGATTACTTTACCTGTCATTACTTCTCCTCTTTATTATTTCATCGATTCCATACCACTGATAATCTCGATGAGCTCTGTGGTAATCGCTTCTTGTCGTGCTTTGTTGTATTGAATGGTCAACTTGGCGGCCATCTCTTTTGCGTTGGTTGTCGCCGAATCCATCGCCTGCATCCGCGCACTGTGCTCTGCTGCCAGTGAGTCAACGAGTGCGTAATACATGGAATACTCCAGATACCGACGCACCAGCGCCTCGAGCAGGGTGTCATCATCATCCGGCTCGACCTCGAGCTCCGACGTCGCAACAGCCCCCTGCACGAGTTCCGCAGGATCGACCGGTACCAGCTGATCCTCACGGATCTCCTGAGTAATCATGTTAACGTAGCCATTGTGAACGACGATGATCTTATCGGTCTCCCCTCGGAGGTAATCTTCAATCACCTCATTGATGAACTCAGCAGCACGGGCATACGTCGGTGCGGCACTCAGGTCACTGATCTCCTGCACCATATCAATATCATTAAATCGATAATAGGAGATCCCTTTTTTCCCGATCGCCCTGAGGCGTACTTTGGTGTCGGTACCTTTGAACTCCTGAAGCAAGGCATTGACATGTTTGATGGTCTGAGAGTTGAACCCGCCACACAATCCTTTGTCCGCCGTCACGAACACAAGATCAACCACTTTGGGGTTGGCCACGTGTTTGAAAAAGATGTTGTCGACTTCGCCCTGCTTGGCAATGTTGGCGGCGATCTCATCAATCATTTCGGTGATCTTGGCGGCGTAGACTTTGGATTGTTTGGCAAGCTCTTCGGTGCGCTTCAACTTTGCAGACGAGACCAGCTTCATCGCGTTGGTCGTCTTCTGCGTGTTTTTGACGCTTCGGATCTTGCGTTGTATCTCTTTCAGGTTCGCCATAGTGTCCCTTTGCTTACGCTACGAATTGTGACTTGAAATCCTCGATCGCGTTGACCAAATCTTTCTCAGTGTCGTCGTCGAGCTTTTTGCTCTCACGGATCGCATCGAGGATACCGGAGTATTTCGCTTCGATAAACGGATAGAGCTCCTGCTCAAATTTATTGACCGATCCGGCGGGGATACTGTCAAGGTATCCTTTGACCCCAGCGTAGATCATAACCACCTGCTTCTCAACCGGTACCGGTGAGTAGGGAGGCTGCTTGAGAACTTCGACCATGCGGGTACCGCGCTCGAGTTGGTTGCGGCTGTGCTCATCGAGGTCACTGGCAAACTGGGCAAACGCCTGAAGTTCACGGTAGGCAGCCAAATCGAGGCGCAGGGTACCGGCGACTTGTTTGGTTGCTTTGATTTGAGCAGCACCCCCGACACGAGAGACGGAGAGACCGACGCTGATCGCGGGGCGGATACCGGAGTTGAACAGATCGGTCTCGAGGAAGATCTGACCGTCAGTGATAGAGATAACGTTGGTCGGGATATACGCAGAGACGTCTCCGGCCTGTGTTTCAATGATCGGGAACGCAGTGATCGAACCGGCACCGAGCTCATCACTCAGTTTAGCCGCACGCTCAAGGAGGCGGGAGTGGAGATAGAAAACATCCCCGGGATACGCTTCGCGACCTGGAGGGCGGCGGAGGATCAGGGACATTTCACGATAGGCCACCGCGTGCTTGGAGAGGTCATCGTAGAAGATAACCGCATGGCGACCGTTGTCCCGGAAGTACTCAGCCATCGTCACCCCGGCATACGGTGCGAGGTATTGGAGCGCTGAAGAGTCGGAGGCTCCGGCGTTAACAACGATGGTGTACTCCATCGCGCCGTGCTCTTCGAGTTTCTTAACCAATCCGGCAACGGTGGACTGCTTCTGCCCAATAGCAACATAGATACAGATCATGTCCTGACCCTTCTGGTTGATGATCGTATCGATCGCCAGTGTGGTCTTACCGGTTTGACGGTCACCGATGATCAATTCCCGCTGACCCCGGCCGACGGGGACGAGAGCGTCGATCGCTTTGATACCGGTCTGGAGGGGCTCATGGACGGATTTACGCGCCATGATGCCGGGGGCTTTTTCCTCGACGAAACGTGTTTCAGCAGCTTCGATGGGACCTTTGCCGTCGATGGGATCCCCGAGGGGGTTGACCACGCGACCAACCATCGCGTCTCCGACAGGAACTTCAAGGAGTTTGCCATCACGCTTGACGCTCATCCCCTCGACAATTTTACCAACATCACCGAGAACAACAATTCCGACGCTGGCTTCCTCAAGGTTGAGTACCATCCCTTTGGTACCTTCGTCGAAGGTAACCATTTCACCAGCCATGACGTTGTTGAGCCCGTAGACGTTGGCGATCCCGTCACCGACGCTGACGACCTTTCCTACCTCATTGATATCTACATTGATTTCAAAATTTTCAATCCGCTCTTTGATGATCGAACTGATTTCGTCTGCTTGCAATTTTGCTGCCACTTCTTCTCCTTTCTGATTAATAACTTAGAGTGCT
>JALVWV010000041.1 GCA_027023145.1 Campylobacteraceae bacterium
GGCAGCGGCTCCGTATGCGTTGGTCGGAGTGGCCGTGCTGTTTGTATTGTTTATCCTCTACAATTCTCGTATCTTGAATTGGTTGATGCTTATTCCGGTAGCGCTGCCACTCATTTTCGTCGGTTTTTACTCGTACTGGCTCTACTGGTTCGGGCACCACATGCATGCCTGGGGGGCTTTCAAAATCAAACCCTTTACACCGACGGTCTTCGGGGACGGCAAAGTGGCGCAGTTTACTACCCACTCGTACCCCACGATCGGCTTCTGGTTGTTGGTCGCTATCGCAGTCTTGAGCCTTCTTGCAATGGTCTCACGCAAAAAAGCGATGCAGCAAATGGCCGAAGAGAAGAAGTAAGGGTAACGTAGTGAGACGACTCGGAGTGATCCTTTTAACATTGTTCAGTACTGCTGGTGCGAACAATCCGCTGCAGGCAGCGATCGATGCGGCACCTTCGGGTGCCCGACTCGAGCTGCCTGCCGGGGTCTACCGGGGCAATATCGTCATCAACAAACCGCTGATCCTCGATGGGAAAAACCAAAAAGCGATCATCGAAGGGGATGGCAACGGTACGGTGGTGCGGATCACCAGTTCGTTTGTCACCCTCACCAACGTGACCATCCGTCACAGCGGCGCTGAGCACGAGCGGGTCGATGCGGGCATTGCGGTTGCCAAGGCTGCCCACTGCACGATTACCCATAACCGGATCGAAGATTGCCTCTTCGGGATCGATCTGCAGCAGGTGGATGAGTCCAACATCAGCGACAACTGGATCACCTCTAAACCCTTCGAGCTGGGATTGCGCGGCGACGGGGTGCGACTGTGGTACTCCAACGACAACCTGCTGAGCCATAACACGCTGATCAAATCCCGCGATTTCGTCGTCTGGTACAGTCACGGCAACCACATCGAAAATAATTACGGAGAGTGGGGGCGCTATTCGCTCCATTTCATGTACACTGGACGCAACTACGTCCACAACAATACGTACGTCCACAACACCGTGGGGATCTTTTTCATGTATTCCCGTGACACCATCGCTACGGGCAATGTGATCCGCAACTCGATGGGAACCACGGGACTGGGGATTGGACTCAAAGATGCGTCCAATTTTGTCCTCAAAAACAATAAGATTCTCTACTGTGCCCGGGGGTTGTACCTCGACCGCTCACCGTTTGAGCCCGATACGAACAATACGATCACGGATAATGCAATCCTGTACAACAGTGAAGGGGTGCATTTCCACTCTCTGAGTCTCCACAACATCCTGCGGGGGAATGTCCTCAAAGGGAACATCGAGACGGTCGTCAACGATTCGTACAATACCCGGGTCACCGAAAACAAATGGGACGGTAATTACTGGGAGAGTTACGAAGGATTTGACAAAGACGGGAATGGAATCGGGGATACCCCCTATACCCTCCATACCTATGCCGACAAAGTGTGGATGCTCAACCCGAACGTGAAGTTCTTTTACGGATCGCCAGTGATCTCCATCATCAATTTTCTGGCCAAACTCGCTCCCCTCTCGGAGCCAGTACGCCTGCTGACGGATAACCATCCCCGGATGCACCCATCCGCCAAAGTAGAAGGAAGGATATAATGACACCTGAAGAGAAAAAACGACGTGATTTTATGAAGCAAGCCACCGGGCTTGGGGTGATCGGGGCAGCCGCCGTTGCCGGGATCTACGCCGCCCCGATACTCAAAGCCGACGAGACAGTCGTCCTGCGCCCGCCGGGAGCCGTACCGGAGGATGAGTACCTCAATCTCTGTATCAAGTGCGGTCAGTGCCTCCAGGTCTGCCCCTACGACAGCATTGAACTGGAACCGGTGACCAACGGTGCCGGTTATGGGATGGCTTTTATCGATCCGACGCAGCGGGGGTGCTACCTTTGCGAAGCGTTCCCCTGCATCCTTGCCTGCCCCACCGGTGCACTTGACCATGAGCACGATGAGATCGAAAAGGTGCACATGGGGATGGCGGTCATCGTTAATGAAAGCGCCTGCATCGCCTTGAGTAAAACGCCAGTGCCGGAGAGTGCGATCGATCGGATTTACGACCACACCAAGGTGCTCAGTGCCGGAGAGCACACCGCCCACAAAGTGGCTCGACGCGGTAACGAGAGTGAAAAAGAGGATCTCCAGAAAAAGCTTCTCGAAAAACTCGATGCCTTCCGTGGCGGTGACAAGCAGTGTACGATCTGTGCTGACTTGTGCCCCTTCCACCCCGATCCCTCCACGGCGATCGGCATGGTGGCCAAAGGGGGCGGCTTCCTCCCCGAGATCCGTGAAGCGTGTATCGGGTGCGGAGCGTGTGTGGAGCTCTGCCCCACCGACGTACTCGAGATCGTCCCCCGGGCGACGTACGATGACATTTATAAAAAAGGAAAGAACCATGCGTAGTTTATTCGATCGGCGAACGTCTATCCCACATGGAGGCAGGGCTTCAACCCTGCACTGCGGGACTGAAGCCCTGCCTCCTAGCAGAAGAGTGCATGGTGGGCTCATGGGCATGCTGCTTCCCCTTGCCGGAGCATTGATCTTGGGTGGATGCAGCGGCAGCAATGATGCCCAGCAGGCGAAAACCGCTGCCACGAGTGCTGCGCCGGCGGCGATCAAAGTGACCGCTGGTGCGGTCGACACGACGGTCAAAAAAGAGAAATCCAAGGAAAACAGCGGCCAGTTCTATTACGCCTACAACAAAGAGAAGAATAGCACTTATAACAGCGAGGAGAATAAAGTCCGTACGACGATTGATGCGTATCTGCATATCAAATCTCCCTACGAGCGTGTCCGGATCACGATGATGATCCAGCGCCTGAGCAAAGACTACGTCATCAAGTGCTCCCCGTGCCATGACGACTATGCCAACGGCGTCATCGGCCCCTCCCTTCTGGATAAAAATGCAACGTTCATCTATGATCAGATTGCCGCATTCAAAACGGGCAAGAAAAAGAACCCACTGATGAAAGAGCTGGTAGCACAGATTGATGATGCTACATTAAAAACCCTAGCGAATGAAATCGCCAACTTCAACAAAGAAATTCGAAAAATGAGGAGTGGAAAATGAAACACATCATCGCATTGATTACGATTGGATTGGCTGCGTGGGCTTCGGTCTACATGATAGGACTCGACACCGAGGTACACAAAATGGATGCCATTGCCCGCATCATCAAAAGCACCGCCATGGAGGACACCAAACTGGGTGGACAAAAAGTCAAAGCCAAGCCAGTCGTCCACACTCAGGCAAAAGCATCGCAGCCAAAAAGCCAATCCAAAGAGATGGATAAAAAGCTTGCGGCACTCAAAAAACGTGCCGGAAACCTCGCAGCCTTTACCGTCAGCCCCTTGTACAAAAATCATTGTGCCTCTTGCCACGGCAATGTCGGAGAGGGGATTATCGGCCCCAAACTCATGGGACGGGACAAAGACTACATCCTGGTCAACCTCAAAGCGTTTAAAGCCGGTACACGCAAAAACTACGTGATGTATGGATTGTTGAGTAAAATGTCGGACAGCGACCTCGAGAGTTTGGCGACCGAGATCGGAACCTTCCAGGCCAAGTTTGATGAAGCTACGAAAAAGTAGAGCCCCAATAATTATCCGTCAAGGAGACCGTAATGGATCGCTATAACAGTTCGATTCGCGACATACTCAATGCGTCGTTTTTCTCGACGTTTTACTACACCAATAAAAACGGGAAAAAACGTCCGACGATCCGGGCGTGGCGCTGGCTGAGCATTATCCTGATCAACCTGGCGTTTTTTCTCTCGTTTCATATCGATATCCAGTTGCTGGAGGGGACACTCAACGGCTCGCGGCTTCTAGGCTTTCACTTGATCGACCCCTTTACTGGGCTGGAGATTCTGGCCGCCGAGCACCACATCCACACCAATGTGATTATCGGGACGGCGACGTTGATCGCGTTTTATTTCCTCTTCGGAGGCAAGGCGTACTGCTCGTGGGTCTGCCCCTACGGTCTGCTTAGCGAACTGGGAGAGTACTTCCACCTCAAACTTGTCCGCAAAAAGATTATCAAGGAGCACAAATTTGACCCCCGGTATCGCTTTGTTTTCTGGATCATTTTTCTGATTGCCGCTGCGGTGGATGGCTATCTCGTCTTTGAAGTGATCAACCCAATCGGAATCATCAGCCGTTTTATTACCTATGGGTGGACATTAGCGATCACCTGGGTGCTGATCATCCTTGCGTTTGAGATTTTTTATTCCCGACGAGCCTGGTGTACCTATGTCTGCCCCGTGGGGACGACGTACAATTTCCTCGGCTGGATCAGCATGACCAAGCCCAAATGGGACATGAACAAATGTGACCACTGCGGTGCCTGCCTCGTCGCATGCCCCGAAGCGCACGTGCTGGAGTTTATCAAACCCAAATACGACAAAAA
>JALVWV010000042.1:0-5657 GCA_027023145.1 Campylobacteraceae bacterium
CTTTTACAGCTAAATACATTTCAAACCTCCTATTTTAAAGGATCAATTTTAAATGGTAATTCACCATTTTGAGCTAAATTCCAATCGGCTAAAAGTTCCTCTTTTCTTAGCTCTACCCAAGCTAAACAATTCTAAGTTTATTTTTTGGTGATTTCCCTTCAACTAATTCAACTTTTCCTTATAATTTTTGTGATGCGTCGGAACGATGCATCATGAATCACCCCGCTGGTTGTTATCGTTACCGTTGTTTGAAATATTGGTGTTGTCAGGGGACAACACGGGAAACGGGATTTTCACCCCCTTTGCTGCTACGAAAATTTCCGGCGTATCCTCTCCCGCCATACGGGGTAGCGGCGTTCGAGGCGGGCGAGCTCCCGGGTGAGTTTGGCTCCCAGATCGTACTCTTTTTCGCGGATGTTCTGAAGAAAGGTGATGCGGCGCTCGACGAAGTAAAAATAGAGCAGGACACTTACCGCAGCGGCGTAGAGGCACCACAGAGAGGTAAACGCGTACGGCTTGACCAGCCACACGAGTGTCAGGCCGAAGAGATTGAGCCATCCGAAAAGTCGGATGGAGATGCTGCTGCTGAGGATCAGAGAGCCGACCGTGGTGAGGACGTAGCCGACACCAAGCCAGACATACTCTGTTTTCGGTGTGTTGTAGACGAGGGAATGGTTGCGGACGTACACATGCATTGGGGCGGCTGAGAGTGCCCACACCGAGTAGAGGGTAAGGGAGAGCCCGAGCAGTGCCAGGGCTCCCACGATGTTTTTGCGTCGCCCGGGGGGTTCGAGGAGCCAGATGGCCAGTGGCACCCAGAATTGCAGTAACCCTTTGGCATACAGGGCAAAGGCCATCTCAGCCATCTCAAGCGCACGGGGGCTGATGAGGTGTTCCATCCCCAGCCATACAAACCCCTGGGCAAACTGATGTAGGCCGAAAAAGAGCGGCAGCGTGGCGAAGACCACCTCTTTGGGTTCACTGACTTTCATGAGCGTCAGGATCCCGACGAGGATGATGGCGCCGGAGAGGGTGAAGTTGAGGATAGCAAAAAACATGATCTACGGCACGATGTCCACGTGGGTGCCCACTTTGGTGTATTTGAAGACCTGCTTCACGACGCGGTAGGGTATCCGGACGCAGCCGTTGGTGGCGGGGTAGCGCTTGATGTATTTGCTGCCGTGCAGACCGATGCCGGAGCTGGTGAGGCGCATCCAGTACTTGAGGGAGGCACCGACATATCTGGCTTTGGGGCCGTGGTATTTGCGTCGGTCGCCTCGCCAGACCATCTTGCCGTTTCGGTAGAGTTTGCCGAAGATCGTCGAGCGTTTGTCGGCGATCTTTTCGGTGATCTTGAAGTGCCCTTTTGGGGTGCGTTTGTCGCGGTAGGTTTTGGTGTTGGGCTCGATTTTTCGTCGGGCTCCGGTGGTGCAGGGGGAGTCGATGGCGACTTTATTTCCGACGAAAAGTTTGATCCGTTGTTGTGAGATATCAACGACGATGTGGGTGTTGTTTTTGTTGGCCTTTTTGAGGAGTTTGATATTTTTATAGATGCTATAGCTTCGGGGGTAGCCTCTTGATTTTTTGAAATCCTTGTAATTGCCAGCTCTGGGACGGAATGTGCGTACGACTTTGCTGGCGGTGCGGTAGCGTTTGGGCACTTGAGGGAAGAGGATTCCCTCGGTCAACTGATCCAGGATGCGTTTGCTCCCTTTACCGATCCAGCCATCGATCTGCACCATACCGTGTGCTTTTTGAAAAGCAACAATCGCCTCTTTGGTCTGTTTCCCAAACATCCCATCGACCTTGAGGGGTTCTTTGAGAGAAAGATTCTCATCGAGATTGAGGACGATCTGGAGATTGCGTACCGCTTCGTAGTCGTTGGGGCACTCCTGTCCGTCGACCTCTTCGCAGATATCCCCCTGTGCCTGGAAAGAAAAGGGTTGACTGTGGTAGACTTTGTCGAGTTTGGTCTTCGTGGTGAGCCCCACCCATCCGTCGGCCGGTTCAATACCATACAGGGATTGAAACAGGGTCACAGCGACTTTTGTGTCGTGACCCCATATCCCGTCGGGTTGGATGTTGAGATGGAGTTTTTTGTCGGTCATCAGGGCAATTTGGAGGTTTTTAACAGCCAGAGGATCGTTGGGGCAGTGGTGATCGATTGCAGCCGTACACATGTCGCCCTGACTGATGAAGTAGTCTTTGCCCATCAGGCTCGCCGTCAACAGAGAGGTTAGAAACAGAAATTTGAATAGATACATGAGTCTAAACACTTTAACCAGCCACACCGATGGCTTCGGCATCGGCTTTCATTCCGCTGATGACCTCTTCCATCAGCTCTCCCAGCTCTATGCCAAGCATCTGGGCTCCCCGAGTGACAACCTCTCGGTTGACACCAGCGGCGAAACTTTTCTGTTTGAATTTCTTTTTGACCGATTTGACTCCCAGGTCCATGATGCTGCGGGAGGGGCGTACCAGCACACAGGCATTGACCAGTCCGCTGAGCTCATCGACGGCATAGAGAGTTTTTTCCATCGGGCTGAGGGGTTCGACCTCGGTGACAATCCCCCAGCCGTGGCTCATCATGGCACGGATGATCTCCTCATCGTAGCCATGCTCACGGAGGATCTCGGCGGCTTTGTGACAGTGCGCTTCGGGGTAGCGTTCGTAGTCGAGATCGTGGAGCAGCCCCACGATTCCCCATTTCTCTTCATCCTCTCCGGCTTTTCGGGCAAAGTGACGCATGCACGCTTCGACTTGGAGGCCGTGCTGGATGAGGGCAGGGTTGGTATTGTACGTTTGGAGGAGGGTGAGGGCATCATCTCGGGTGGGCATTCAAGACTCCTTGGCTGGGGATGAAGTTGTGGAAGTTTCCTGCGCTTTGCGTTTGCGGCGCAGGGATTCCTTGTGGTGTTTTTCGGATTTAACGGAGCGGATCCAGAGTCCGTTGACCAGGGCATAGACGCCGACGTTGACCACTGTGGCGACAAAAAAAGCGCCGAGATACAGCGAAGTGGCAATCTGCCCCCAATGGGCATGAAACCAGTGCATGGTTAACTGGATACCGTCGATCGATTCACGTCCGAGGAGGAGATTGCCGATGAGGTATTCTCCGTAAAAGATCGCGGGGTAGGTGATGGGGTTGCTCAGCCACACGACGGCGATGGCAATGGGGACATTAAATTTCATAAACGGTGTGACCGCCATCACTCCAGCCATCTGCATCGGCATGGGAATAGAGCCCCAGAACCATCCGATGGCAATCCCCCGAGTCATGCTGCGTCGATTGGTACCGAAATAGCCTGTCGGGAGGTGATACTTCTCCAATAGGGCATCGATTTTCGAGGCGGTTTTCCCTTTGGAACCTTTGAGCGTTTTGCGTATCATCTGTCTTCCGTGTGAGTTTTTATAGACAGAGTGTAAGCTTTTGGGGCTTTAAAAAAGCTTTTCTCCCTTTTGACCCGCCTCTTACCAACAATAGAGTAAAATACGCGCATCATTACCGCACCCAAATAAAATTTGCACCAAAGGTCACCAATCATGAGTAACTACATGCTGTTTTCCGGGACATCCAACCCTGAGCTAGCTGAAGAGATCGCTAAATACCTTGAAATGCCCCTCTCCGAGGCGAAGATCAGCCGTTTTTCTGACGGAGAGATCAGCGTCCAGATCGCCGAGAGTGTCCGGGGCAAGGATGTGTTTATCATCCAGCCCACTTCGGCTCCGGCCAATGCCAACCTCATGGAGCTGCTCATTATGACCGATGCCCTCAAGCGCTCTTCGGCACGGTCGATTACGGCTGTCGTCCCCTACTATGGCTATGCCCGGCAGGATCGCAAGGCGGCTCCCCGCGTCCCCATCTCGGCCAAACTCGTCGCCAACCTCATGGAAACGGCTGGAATTACCCGGATGGTCACCGTCGATCTCCATGCTTCACAGATTCAGGGATTTTTTGACATCCCGGTGGACAACCTTTATGGGGCGATCCTCTTCATGGATTACATCAAGGCCAAAAACTTTCCCAACCCTGTTATTGCTTCCCCCGATATCGGTGGCGTGGCTCGGGCTCGCTATTTTGCCAAAGCGCTGGGGCTGGACATGGTGATCGTCGACAAGCGGCGCGAAAAAGCCAACGAGAGTGAAGTGATGAACATCATCGGTGATGTGGACGGCAAAGACATCATTCTCATCGATGACATGGTCGATACCGCTGGTACGATGGTTAAGGCAGCCTCCGCACTCAAGGGGCTGGGAGCGACCTCGGTGATGGCGTGCTGCACTCATCCCGTCCTTTCTGGTCCGGCGATGGATCGGATCAGCAAGGGGGAGCTCGATGAGCTGGTTGTCTCCAATACTATCCCCATGACGCAGTCGTGTGAGAAGGTCAAGATGCTCTCCACCGCACCGATGCTTGGGGAAGTCATCCGGCGGGTTGTTAACAATGAGAGTGTCAACTCATTGTTTGAAACAACGTGAGTAGAATTAGGAATTAGGAATTAGGAATTAGGAATTAGAAATTAGGAATTAGGAATTTTGGTTGGGTGCTTTGCACCCTTTTTATCGTTGTAGGGTGTGCAATAGCACACCAAGCGTGGCACAGACATTAGGAGCAACATGGCAAAAGCAGTCCCTCAGTCGCACATTCGGAACTTTTCGATCATTGCGCACATCGATCATGGTAAGTCTACGCTGGCGGATCGGATTATTCAGGAGTGCGGGGCGGTCTCGGATCGTCAAATGTCGGCACAGGTGATGGACACCATGGACATCGAAAAAGAGCGCGGCATCACCATCAAAGCTCAGTCGGTACGTCTGGACTATGTCAAAGACGGAGAGCACTACATCCTCAACCTCATTGACACTCCGGGTCATGTGGACTTCTCCTACGAGGTGAGTCGCTCCTTGGCGTCGTCGGATGGAGCCTTACTCATCGTCGATGCAGCACAGGGAGTCGAAGCGCAAACGATCGCAAACGTTTACATTGCTATCGAGAATGACCTTGAATTGCTCCCTGTCGTCAACAAGATCGATCTGCCGGCTGCCGATCCCGATCGGGTACTGGCCGAAGTCGAGGAGGCGATAGGACTCGACTGCACCGAACACAATCTCATCTCGGCCAAGACTGGGCAGGGGGTACCTGAACTCATCAATGCCATTGTCGAGCGGATACCGGCTCCTACCGGTGACGAGAAAGCTCCGACCAAGGCGCTCATCTACGACAGCTGGTTTGACAACTACCTCGGAGCACTGGCGCTGGTACGTGTCTTCGACGGCTCCATCGCCAAAGGGCAAAAAGTCAAAGTGATGGGCACCAACGAAGAGCACACGGTGCTTGACCTCATGTACCCCAATCCCATCGCTCCTATCAAAACCCCTGAGATCCGTACCGGTGAGATCGGGATCGTCGTCATGGGACTCAAGACCGTCGATGGACTCAAAGTTGGCGATACCATCACCGATGCCAAAGAACCTACTGCTGAATCGATCCCCGGATTTGAACCGGCCAAGCCGTTTGTCTTCGCCGGACTTTATCCCATCGAGACGGACAAGTTTGAAGACCTCCGTGATGCCCTCAACAAGCTCAGACTCAACGACAGCGCACTGGCGTTTGAGCCGGAGAGTTCACTGGCATTGGGGAGTGGCTTCCGTACCCG